>DDAD01000096.1 GCA_002333205.1 Pedobacter sp. UBA2067 | reverse complement strand
TAACGTTTCACTTTACTGCTTTGCTTAGAAATAAAAAAGAAATATTCCGTCGAGCTTCCTCCCAGGTCGTCAAAGACTAAAGCAATCTTTTCAGGTATTTTTAAAATAGAATCCGAGTATAGTGTCAGTGCCGGCAGTGCATAAAATTCCGCTTTTGACTTGGGAATTTGTTCATACGCGTTTCGGTACTCAGCCAGAATCTCAGTGGTGTAAGATCGCTTCCATCTTGGGTCTTGAGGCGTGTTCTCGTACATTGACTTAATGCCTGGGAGGTTCGATTTAATATTCTCAGCAGATATGCGTAGGTAAGATTTGCCCTGGTTAATTGGCTGCGTATAAAAATACGGAAGAAGATAACTCCAACCTGAATTACCGCCTCCGTTACCTCTTAGATCTACAATGAGTTTTTTCGTGGCCCTGATCAGAGAATCATTCTTTTGAATGATTTCTTTGATCTTATCATCCCTATTAAATGATCCAATCGTCAAAAGAACATGGTCGCTATCTAACTTGCGGCAATCAAGACCAAAATTGTAGTTCCCCCAGGTGGATAATGTATTTCGTTCTTCGCCAGTCATTTTAGCCGGATATACTTTCCCCCAGAGTTCAAAATTCCATACATACAAAAGTCCATCTCGAACCCTGACTGGAAAATCCGGTGTCATCCAATCATACCGATCGAAGGTAAAACCATTTTTGTCTTTCTTAAAGGTGTAATAAACCAGGCCAGGCTTTAGCTTAGCATCTCTACTTTCTAAAATCACGGCTTGGTATGTTGCTGGATCTACTTTGTATATCGCTAACTTCATCGAGGAGTCGGGATTGATCCAGATGCCTTCAATTGAATCTCTCTTTTTATGCGCAAAATCGGAAGTAAAGGCTTTTTCAGTAAGCACGTTGTATTTAAAAGTGGTTGAATCTGAAACTGAATATTCAATATCAAAATGTTTGTCATTAAAGAAGATCACATATTCTTTAAGGATTTGAAAACACTTTTGGGGATTAGATTGCTTTGCTGCATTCAACCTCAAGTTCTTAACCATCTTTTTATACGCTGGAAGCAGTTTTCTGGCAATCATGTCCGGATATCCAACATAGTTTAGTTCCGTCTTCTTAATTGTGGTATCCAGATTTGCAATGCAATTACAATTCTCCCGAGCTTCAACCTTCTGGAAGAAAATAAAAAGACAAACAATCAAGTTAAACTTTAAAACAGCTAATTTTCTAATTTGCATATGTATTCTACCTAGTAGATTGAATATAAGCAAAATACCTACAACTAGAATCGGTAGTGCAACAAAATCGGAGAACAGATTTGTCTCAAGAAATGAAACTTTCTTTTTTTGTATTGGCCAGGCATCTAGGTTCATTAGCAAAGAGCTTGTAAAAATGGTGGGATAATGAATTATAACGACGCTTTCTAATATTCAGAGATCATGGCAGCACAAACCTGGCGTAGCCAAATTCCGTTTCTGAGCTTCTAACGGCAAGTTGCTATTGTAATAACATTTTGTATATATTTACGTTATTATACATATTAATGTTATAACAAAATGAAAGCGAATATTATTAATATAGGCAACAGTCAAGGAATTATTCTTCCCGCTGTGCTTTTACGAAAGCTTAAGCTTTCTTTCAAATCTACTGTTGAAATCGATGTCAACAATGGTGCAATCATTATTAAACCTGAACCACGTCAAGGCTGGGCAGAAGCGGCAAAACAAATGCATGCCGCTAATGATGATCTTTTACTAGATGACCTTCCTACTGAGTTTGAAAATGAAGAATGGACATGGTAAAGGAAATCAAACAATACGAAGTTTATTGGATCTCATTAGACCCTACACAAGGCAGTGAAATGGCTAAGACAAGACCTTGTGTTATAGTAAGTCCAAATGAGATGAACCAGTTCCTTAAAACTTTAATTATTATTCCAATAACCTCTACCATTAAAACATACCCATGGCGCATGCAATTTAAGATTTCAGGTAAGCAGGGTTCAATAGCTCCAGACCAGATAAAAGTTGTAGACCGTGCTCGTATTGGTTCCAAAATTGGTGCTTTGTCTAAAGCAGAGGTGTTAGAATTAAAGGATGTATTGCAAAGGATGCTGATAGACTAGCTTGTTTCTTATAGATGTCAATCCTGTTACATCTCATATGGACTGATAACTGCATGTTGATAATACAAAACGAAGATCTGCCTCACATAATGATCATAAGTTTAAGCAGATAGTTTCCGGATCTTATCTGATCTAAAAGCTATAAAGAACTTAGTTCCATAGCCAAAATCACTATCTACCCAAATTCGACCGTGGTGTTTGTCAACAATCTTTTTCACAATTGCAAGCCCCACCCCAGTTCCGTCAAAACCAGTGGCTGTTTTGGCTCGGGTAAACAGCTCAAAGACACTTTCATGCTCATCCTTGGGTATGCCTACACCATTATCTGAAATGGTGTACAGCACCTCACCTTCCAGCACCTTACCCTCAACGGTAACTAGTGGAGCTTCCATTTTGCTGGAATATTTGACGGCATTACTCAGCAGGTTTGCAAAGACCTGATAGATCATAATTTTTTCACCTTGAATGTCTGGTGTTTGTTTGACAATTATTTCTAGGTTGGGATTACCCGATTGTAAATGCAATTCATCTTTTAGCTCCGAAATCATTGCAGTCATGTTAATCGGTTCAACCGAGAGTACGGACTGACCTGCTTTGGAATAAGCCAGCACCTCCTCGATCATCTGCCGCATCTTAGCTGCACTTTGCTGTATGCGATCGAACATCATCTTCAATTTAGGCTCTAGGTCATACCGGCTTATGAGCTGTGCGTAGCTATGGATAGTGGTTAATGGATTTTTTAGATCGTGAGAAATCGTATAGCTGAAGGTATCAAGCTCAGCGTATGCATCGCGCAATTTTTCGTTCAGAGCTCTAAGTTCCATAGCCCGCCTGCCAATTGCAAGATTAATTTCGTGCCGAAGTTGTTGCGCCGAGGCAATTTCCTGTTGCTGCCACGATTTAGAAGTCTGGCTTACCCGCTGTGACCACACCTCAAACGAGGTTCGGGGAGAAATATGAAGGAGTCCATGCTGATCATAAGTTGCAGGCTTATCAGGGTTTCCAGCCCATTTAACTGTACTAAGCACCTCAGGCCTAAACCAAAGCATATACTCTTTCAATTCACCCGATAGCCTACAAGCAAGAAAACCACTTGCAAGATCTTTATATTTTGCTGCCTCCGGGTACTGCTGCGATAAACACTCAGTATAATATACATCCTCCTGGATTTTATCATCAACCCAGTTAATCAGTGATCTAATAAAACCATCACTGGGAACATCGCCAATTTTTAGGAGCTTACCCTCAAAAAGAAATACAGCACCGCCGGCAGGAACAACATCAAGCAATGTGGTATGTTGTTTTACCAAAGCCTCCTCAACTGGCATGTTCCGCAAAAGGTTGCGTGTAATATTTTCCACTGCGTTTCTTAATCCGTAAGCAAGCTGCTGTTGTTCTTCCTGCTCACGAAAATTGATGGCTGATGATAACACTTGGCCTACTAGTTTGGCTGCATCGCGTTCGCGAAAATTAATAAATCTGGGTACATAGCTATGGCATGCCACAAGTCCCCATAACTTCTCCTGGTGAACAATAGAAATGCTAAAACTTGAAGCAACACCCATGTTTTTTAAGTACTGTATATGCACCGGGGAAACAGCACGCAGGGTACTGCAGGTTAAATCAAGTGGCACTTCCGAAGGGTGCTGAATTGAAGTGATTATTGAAGATGGTTCCTGATCTACGTCGGCGATCAATCTGGTATGATTTACTTTATAAAGCTGCCGGGCTTGTTCCGGTATATCTGTTGCCGGATAATGCAGGCCCAACCACGAATTAAGGTGCTCTTCCCGTGCCTCAGCTACCACCTCACCATGTCCATCCTGATGAAATTTGTAAATCATCACCCGGTCGTAGCCTATGATTTCTTTGATTTGATCGGCTCCGTTCTGTAATAACTGCTCAAGATCTTTATCAGCAACCATTGCAGAGAGAGCTCTTCCTAGCAGTGGCTGTATATTTACACTCAAGTCAGATAACTCGGGTTCAAAATCCAGAAAGTAAAATGCGCCAGGCTTACTTAAAATCATATTAAATTCTCTGCCGCCAATTTCCAGTTCGTAGGGATTTAAAGCCTGAAATTTTTTTCGCCTGTAAGCCATCGCAATTAGCGGCCTGAAAAAGATTTGTTGATCTTGGTTATTGATCAAGTTCTCAAAAGCCTCAATCGGCTCATTCAAGAGCGCTGTCGCAGGCTGGCAGATATGATCTATTATGTTTTCACTGCAATAAATGATTTTAAAGTTTTCATCAATAGCGATAAAAAACCCATGTGTTTGTATTTTACCAGGGATATGAATTGGCTCTCTGGCACAAAGGGTAAGATCAAGTTCGGGCATGTAAAGAGGTATAGGTGCTTTGTTGGCGTTGCTACAAAGAATGTACCTGTTTGTTTGTTCGATTCTTGCTTTATTCTATCAGAATTCAAGTTGCAGGGCTGTTCAAGGATTAGAGCAGCTTTAATTTCCACCTAAGTTGGGACTATTTAAAATTGAAATACGATTATGATGACCTGTTTGGAAGTACTACCCCGGAGCAATGAGGTATCGTAGCTCCTATGGTATCAGCACAACCAACTAGCCGACCATTAAGGTCAGAAGCTAAGAAGGAATAATGAACATCTTTTTCAAAGAGTGAGTCCCAACCTACGTGGCGTTCTACCTTTCAAGATCATTAAGAATTTATTTCATGCGACATCATTAAGCCGAATAAATCCAACCGGTGCACCCGAATATCTACCAAAATAAATGCGGCTTGTTACCAGCAGCTTTATACCTTTAGGTAGAAGTGCCATGAAAAAACAACGTTTATCAAACTATGATAAACCAGAGCTGAGTCTGACAGTTATCGTTTAAAACGATTTACCTATGGGCAAGATTATACAAATTGTAGAAGATGACGATGACATCAGATTCATACTTGGATATATTTTAGAAGATGTAGGTGCTACTATAGAGACTTTTGATTGTATAGAAGCATTTAAAACCAGAAGGCAGAATGCCGATTTGCTCATATTGGATGTTCGTCTGCCAGATGGAAATGGCATCGAACTGAGTAAATGTTTGAAAAGTTCGACAACCACCTCAAGTATACCTGTAATAATTATGTCAGCACATGCTAACGGAAACCTGGCTATTCTAGAAGGAAAAGCCGATGCATTTATTGAAAAACCCTTTGACTTAGATAGATTCTTACTTAAGGTGAAGAGTATACTGTCGCTGAATGAGAAAAAATGATATTCAAACATCACTATAAATATGGCTTTGCCATCTGGTCTTTAGGATGAGTACGCGAACATTTAATCTATATTACTTACAAGTAGACACTTAAATGAAACAGAATCTAGTCTTGGTAATCAAGAGTGATGCTGATATTTGCATCTAGTACCTATGATACTTGAAGATATAAATTAGTGTAATTGGATGATTGATCCGCTCATTTAAGAAAACTACAGAGGATAAATAACGGTAGCCGAAGAGTATCAAATGAATTGTACCGAAGATCAAATGACAGCATAGGATGTACTCGAATTAAATACCTGAGCTATTAATATCACTACAGTTGGATGTAGTCTTGGTCGAATAGCACGTCATCCATTCTCTCGCGATGTTCGATAAAATCAGAACTTTTATTTGTAACTAATTTATTTTTAAAGTCTATAATGCAAACAATCGAAGCATTTGCGTTTTTAAGGGACGGTTCCAATCTTAGGATTTCTTCGTGTTTGTCCCTATCCAAGACTCTATAACCAAGCTCGGGAATATGATAGATTATTCTTACCATGACAATAGTTTCTCGAAGGCTCACAAACTTTATGCAATAAAGTGGGGTACCGTTACGTGAATTGCTAAATAAAAATACTTGATTGAAGAAGGAGTTAGACACAAGTAAACGAGTGGGGGCCCACTGAAACAAGCCCCCAAGAGTCCCATAAAGGATTTTGGAAGATTAACGCTAGTCAGCCCAAAAATCCTTAATCCAGCCATCCAGCTTTCGTTTACTAAGGTAAAAAGCAAGCATTTTAGAAACAAACAGAATTTGAAAATATATGATTTAGCTTTAAAAGAAATTAATCATGCAGTCAAATAAGCCGACTTGCTAAAAGCCGGAACCTATCCAGGTACCCCACCTGTAACACAATACTTATAATTTCAATAGTACCATTGCAAGATACATTTACCGTTATAAAGGTTATTGTACCTATGAAATATGAACTACGTTCAATGAAAAATGGTTGTTTTAGTAATTGATCAGTTTTTTGACTTTCGCCACACTTCTGAAAACTAATTGACCAAGTTCCTATTCAATAGATAGTGCGACCAATTTAAACCTGCATTTCCTTATGTAGCTGAGATGTAAAGAATTGTTTTAGAAAACGAAGAATCGTCTGTTAGCATTGTCGTTACAGCGTAACGACAATTACGAAGTGGTCACTTTAAAAAACCTAAAGTTCTTGTTTTAGCTTTGGGTCCGGTAAGTAAATGCTTGAATTCGTCTCAAAAAAGGAACTGATTGATGGTAGCGTAGGAATACTTAAAAATAGGTTGTTATATCCATGGAAACTTATCGTTTCAGAAAGTAAATTTCGACTAAGTAACGTTATTACTCATTTAATTCTGAAATCAGTTTCCATTGATCTTTATTCTCAAAATAGAATCTTGCTGCTTAGGACTTAGTTTGTAATCGTAATTATAAATAGCACCCTGCCAATCACCATATTCAGAATTAGGTAAAATGATAAACGTATTGCCAAATTTGCCTGAAATTGATCTTACCAATTCATTTCGTTTCTCTACCGTTGATTTGGAGTAATATAAATCTCCTACAAAATCGCTTAAACTATCCCCTATATAAAGAATGATCTTAAATTTCTTTCCAATCTCGTAGTATCTTTGTGATTTACTGCTGGTAGACGTCTTTGGAAATATATGGGCGTCATCTGCATTGGGAAATCCAAATTTTTTCAAATTCTTTATCGTCGCCTCTATTTCATCAGGCTGCCTATTTGTGACATAGAATACCTCAACATGATTTGACTTAGCATAATTAAAAAAAGATGCTGATCCTGCGATCGTATCTGCAGAGGCACTTAATAACCATCTATGATATACTTCAGGTTCAAACGTTTTAATAGATTCTAACGTTTGTACAGAATATGGACTAGAATCAAAAATGGTGTCATCTATATCTGTTATTACAGCCAGCAACGTATCTCCTCGATTTTTGGCAATTTCGTCATTCACTTTATACTTAGCTATATTGTATGCTTGGAAACACAGTGCTTTAAATTCGGCAGCGGTTTGTCTATAAGCGATACCAAGAAGATTTTTGTTGTTTATGTAGATGGGTTCACCAGCTTTAACTTCTTGTCCCAGTCGTAAATTACCTTTTAAATCTACTTTCAATTTAAAATATTTAGCATATACGTATAATGGTTTATCTAAATCATATGCCAACAATGAATGTTTTTCATTTTCCCACTTTATTTTTGGATTCATTTTGACAATTTGGTCTATATCCGTTTTGTATTCAAATTCGCCAGATCTGTTTGTCGAAAATGCATATGTAAGTCTCTTCGCCTTAACTGATTCAGTAACAATGTAAAATTCGAGCTTACCGGTTGCATTTTCTTTAGCAAACTTTTTGATGTCCAATTTTACTTCTTGTAGTTGTGTTTCAATGTCCATCAATTGTAAGCGTTCTTGTAAATTGTCTTTTAGTTGTAACTCATATGATATTTGCTTGTTTTGACTAAACGTCATAGTGCTAATGCTTCCTAAAAATCCTAACAATGAACCTACATTAGATTTTTTGTAACCTCTAGCTTCGCTAACTGCCACTTCAGATCTCTGGATAGAGACTTTTAATGTTGTAATCGGTTGTCTCACCTTTTGTTTATCGACGGAAAATATAGTACCAGGGATTTCAAATTCGTTAGGTGCAGCGATTGCTGTAAATCCAGGTAGAACTTCAGGCATACTTTCGAAATGCTCTTTTTGTGGCCTACAAGCGAGCATAGTTAATATAGAGAATATAGCCAACAGTGATTTCCGAATATACATGGATTATTTATGAAGAGGATCAATACTATCTACTTGCCTATCAATACTTAGACCCTCTTGGCCCCCTCTATTCATAATGGTTAAACTAAAGTATTTAGCGAAAACATATAATGAGGACTTCAAATTATAACTTAAATCATAGCTGCGATCACTATTCCAAGTAACTTTTGGATTTGCATTAATTATTTTTTTTATATCTGTCTTTAAACCTATATCTGTTGAATCTTTAGAATCAAATTTATATAACAGTGATTTAGCCTTCACAGCTTCAGTTACAACGTAGAATTGATAATCGGCCATATTGTTCAGTTCAGAAAATCGTTGAATCTGTTTTTTTACATTTTCCAACTCTTGCGAGACCTTAAGTAGTTCGACTCTATGTAAGGTGCTTCCTTCCAATTTCAAGTTATATTTTATGTTTTTACTCAACTTGAAACTATTCTCTGCTGTAATTTTCGACTTTTCTGTGCCTAGAAAACTTAGAAGTACTGAAAAATTTGAGCTTCTTTTCCCGCTATCTTGCGCAATTTCATTTGTACTTGAGTCTACTGGGAGCTGCAGTTGAATTAAGGGCTGTCTTTTTCCTTTCTTATCTATTGCAAACACAGTACCTGGCTTTTCCAAATTATTGGGAGAGGAAAGTAATGTGAATCCAGGTAAAACTTCCTCTTGCTTTTTATAGGCAGATTTTTGTGAACTGCAAGCAATAAGAATTAAGATTGACAGGCTTAGAAAAAATTGAATTTGCTTTTTCATCAGAACTTAGATTTAATGATTCACTAAACACCTATTCGTCTGTCTGTGAGCCTATTACTAATTTAATCAATTTTTAAATATAAAAGAGATTATTTACTCCAGTCAAGTATCCAAATTCAAACAAATATCGGAAGTGGAACTGCTATAATTTGAATTAGTTGGACCATGTGAAGATCTACCAACAAGCCATAAAGTTGGTGTCCATTTAAGGATTATACTACTCTCATTAGTACAAGCAATACTGGTTCCCAATTGTTACCGATAAAATTTAAATAATCTTGATATCCGGTGGTATAAATGGAGAGTCTAGGCTAAGAAAAGTAAGATCTTGTCTCAAAAAACGAAGCATTAGCTTCTTTTCAAAAGGTATTGGTGATCGTGTCGTTTACATAAGAAACCGTAAGCCATCTGGTGAATTCTAAACCTTCTTGCTTTTCCTCTATTGTCCGATATTCCTCATACAAGATGAATATATCTTGACCTAGCCCATCAATATCAAAGAAAATGGGACATGTATATAATTCAATCTTCGGACACCAAAGCTCTTTTCTAGGCCTCGAGATTATAACTTCTGGCATAGCAAATATGTCAACTGAGTCGATTAAAGATTCTTCATCTTCTGGGGGACCGACAAGAATATTTAGATCACTGTTTAGTTCAACTTGCAAATCGACCTTTATATGTGTCAGTTGAGCACTCTTAACTTCAGCTACTATATTATTGAAAAATGCAAGGCTGTGATCCCACAGATTTTTCTTACTGACTAATAATTGCTCATCCACAACTTCATCAACATGAATGGACTGAGTTGTAGCGTCCTGTAAGAATTCTTGTATAATTTTGATCATTACTTGTCGATAATATCTAGATATAACGTGAGGTTAGTGTATTCCTACTTTAACAAAAAAAAAGCTATAGTTGTCTTAACTCAAATTTAGACTTTACCGAACTTGTTTGTACATGAGAATTTCGTTTAAAGCTGTTAGTCTCAGAAAAGGAAGCTTAAGCGCTCTCGTGTCATGATTGAGCCGCGTTTTATCAATAGCATTATAGTATACCGACCTAAATTGAGTGTATTTTCTTTTAGCGGTAAGTTACTGTGATATAAGAATATCATGATATTTTTATATCTATATATCCAGCACTATTGGTGCCTTATCCAAAATCAAGATCGAGCCTCATAAAAAGAAGAAATAGCCTAATTAATCTTCTGTGTTTTTATTGGCTCAGTTATCCCGTAACAATCGATAAAACACACCTGATGTTACAGAAATGGCTCAAACTTTCAAAGTAAGCCCTTTCTTTTATTTTTTGCTAGGGAATGCTTTTAACAGGGTTTTTGCTTCATGTGCAGATATAAGTGACACGCTGCCATGTCTTGCATCTTCTGGCATGGCCACTTCCTTCTCCACCTTCCAATTGAATAGATCTGTCGAAGATGAAACTCCATACTGATCAACCATGGGATAATCATACAACAATAACCATCCAGATTTAACAGGATCTTTCATAACGCTTGGTCCTTCTGTTATTGTAGGTACAACCTGTCCATCATTTAATGGACCATGATGAATATCATACGGCCCTTCTATATTTTTAGATGTAGCGATACGAATGCCTCGCCGTTCTCCAGTTTGCTCTCCAAACTCTTCTTCTTTATGAAACAAGTAATAAACCCCCTTATGCTTAGTTATCGTCCCATCTATGACAGAATATGGTGGAGCAAACAAAACCTTTGCTGTACTGAAGGTTTTCCAGTCCGTAGTTTTGCAATACCATAATCTACTTTCTTTCCACCCCGCGTCTTTGAATGAAGATGACCAGAAAATGGTATACTCTTTTGTCTCTGCATTAAAGTAAAATTCTGGTGCCCAAATGTTTTTAACTAATTCTCCTTTTTCATCTTTAACATCCTTCATTAGATGTATGTATTTGTCGAATTTCCAGTTAACCAAATCCTTTGATGTTGCGTAGGTGGCACTAGGCCCGAGCTTTTTCCTGTCTTCAATGGCACCACCTCCTCCTGTTGCTATTAATCTCCAAAGGCCATCTTCTCCACGATGAATATATTGATCACGCATAAAAAGATCCCATGTGGGTTTATTGTCATTAAGTGCAGCCCAGTGACGACCGTCAGTTGATAATGCCACATGGAGTTTAGCAACCAGCATTGGATTTGGTAAAGGCACTTCCACAGTTTCCCCTTTAGCATTTATTTCGATGCGTGTAGGATATCGCTGACGGAAGTATGTCAGCATCCAGACGCTGTCCCGCTCAATGGGCAAGTTATTTGTTTTGATAGTTGTTGATTGTGCAACTAGGCTTTCGCAAAAAGGCAGCAGCAAAAAGAAAAGTAAAAGAAGATTTTTCATGCGTTGTCGTAGTTTGTAGAGCTCAATATACAATAAAGTACAAATGCCTAATATTTATATAACTATTACCGGTAGTAAAGAAAATCTTAGTATTTGTCCACAAGAAAGAAAATGTATTTCCAAAGCATTTCGAGAAACAGTATAAATAAGATCATTCTCCAAAGAACCAAAAAACTTGTATTTGAATTTGTTTTCACCTATCAGACGCTCTCAAAGGCAATCATGCTTTAAAACTATTTAAGTAGCTATGTGTATAATAATGAGAAATGACAGGGAATGGGAAAATCATACCAGGAGTTAGAAGATGAAAATAAAGCTTTAAAGAACAAGATTGAGCAGCTTGAAGCCTCTTATCAAAATGCCTTGATCAATCTTCAAGATAGATTGAGCACTGAGGAGCGTTTAAAAGAAAGTGACGAAAGGTTCAAAACTGTTTTTGAGCAGTCTAATGTACCCCATAAAATTATCGACATTGACCTTAAGATGGTCAATATCAATAATGCACTTTGCGATATGCTTGGCTACAGCAAGGAAGAAATTCTTGGAACTACGATACTGGATTATACCCATCCTGATTTTATTGCCTACTGGTATGATCTGCATGATGCTTTGTGGAAGAAAGAGCTTCCTTTCTTCAGTCTTGAGGCTTGTCTGATCAATAAGGACAAAAAAGAAATATGGTGCCGGGTTAACACCATAAGGTTTCAAGATCAAGGAGAGGTACATGGTTTTACCATTTTGGAAGACATTACCGATCGTAAGCAACTTGACCGGCATAAGGATGATTTTATAAGTACGGTTAGTCATGAACTGAAAACGCCCTTAACTTCATTGAAAATGCGTTGTCAGGTACTTATCAGCAAGATGAAGAAAATAGAGAATGACTTTGCCATAGACATGGCCCAGGGAATGGACAAGCAAATTGATCGCCTGACCAGGCTGATTAATGATCTGGTTAACGTGTCAAAGCTTGAAAATGGAAAGCTGCAGCAAAGCGTTGTACCCTATGATCTAAATCTACTAATTGAGGGGGTTGCTGACGAGTTTACTTCCTTTATCACGGACCGGACCATACGCTTCAAAACGCCCCACAAGCTAGTGCTACATGGTGACCCCGACAGAATACAACAGGTGATTTACAATTTGATCTCAAATGCAGTTAAGTTTTCTTCAAAAGACACCATCATAGATATCTCACTGGAGCAAAAAGAAACAGATGCCGTGGTGTGTATTCAAGACTACGGCAGAGGTATACCTAAGAAGAGTTTAGACAACATTTTCAAACGCTTTTACAAGGCGGAGTATACCGCCAACCAGTTAGAATCGGGACTAGGTTTGGGGCTCTTCATATGCATGGAAATAATTAGAAGTCAGAACGGCAGATTATGGGTGGAAAGCACGCCTGGAAAAGGCTCTACATTTTGTTTTACCCTGCCGATGCTTCCAGAAGTAGATATCGTAGATCAATGTCTTTGACCTGGTAAGACCAAAATGTTAGTGCATAAATCAAGATACGCTTAGTTCGATTTAATAGATCACAATACTGAATAAAGTAAATAGTATTTAGGTAATATTAAGCTTATAGTATCTCACTTAAGACCAGGTGTACTCAATTACAGTATGAGTTTTGTCTCAGAAAAGGAACTTTTTCAGAGCAATCCCGACTTTGTGTAAGAAACCCGACAAATTGGCCTGTAAACTTCTTTTACACCAAACTTTTGAGCAGATTCTTAGGTTAAACTATTCTCCACATCGGAATAAAAAATAAATCGAGGAAAGTATGAAAATAGGAATTATTGGATCAGGGAACATTGGTACCGCGCTTGTACACCACCTGACAAAAATTGGGCATGAAGTAAAGATTGCAAACTCACGGGGTCCCGAAACTTTGAAAGATGTCGCAGCAGAAACAGGGGCAACGGCAGTAACTGCAGAAGAGGCTGCAGCCGCAGAAAATCTTGTTATTATCACCATTCCAGAAAAGGCAATACCCGAATTACCAATCGATGTTCTTTCAGCCTCAAAGGCGATTATCGTCGACACTGGAAATTATTACCCGACCCGGGATGGGGAACTTAAAGAAATCGTAGCGGGTCAGACCGATAGTGCCTGGGTGGCTAGCGTAATTGGTCATCCTGTGATCAAGGCCTTCAACAACATCTATGCGGCAAGCTTAGCGGAGAAAGGCCTTCCTGCTGGAAGTCCAAACCGGATCGCGATTTCCGTTGCCGGCGACGATGAATCTCAAAAGCAGGTTGTGATGCAACTGATCGATAGCATCGGCTTTGATGCCATTGATTGTGGTTCACTTTCAGAATCCTGGAAACAAGAGCCCGGCACACCAGCTTATTGCCATGACCTGGATAAAGAAGCGTTGAAAGCTGCTTTGGAACAAGCAGACCACAGCAAACGAGCGGAGTACCGTGCTGCTGCAGACGAGCAGCTTCGTGCTTTTATGTAGTATTTAACTGGTGAGTCTGTCCAGGACTATATTGGTCAGCTCACCTTCTTTTCTAAGCTTCCGTCCCGGAAGTACGCAACTAAACTTTATCACTTCTTCACCTCATTGATAAATGCTGTTGTCGTCAGACCAGTTTGAGCCTTGAAAAACCTCACCAAATGGTTCGGCTCCGGAAAATTGAGTTGGTAGGCGATTTCATTTATCGTCTATTGGAATAGATCAGCAAATTTTGAATTTCAAACGCCAGCCTTTGTTTTAGTAATTGGCTGGCAGTTATATTGAATTGAGCTTTAACCGCCTTGTTAAGCGAAATTCTGCTAATGCCTAAAAGTTCAGCGTAATCAGCAACCCGCTGTTTATCCTTGATGTGAACTTCCATCAAATTCTTAAATAAGAAAGCGAAATTATCTCGTGTAGTTTTTATTGAAAATGAATGTTGATCGGAGTACCGTCGGTTTAGCGTTNNTATAATAGCGACCGGATGATGTGAACACTGTCTGTTTTACTACTATTAAGTTCTGTTTTTATTTCAGTTAACAAGCTACAATACTTCTGGATCTCCGTCTCATCGATACTCATTGTCAGGGGATGATGCAATTGGTAGAAGTAGATCAAGCGGTAGGTAAATAGCTAGTCTGCAAAAAATTCGTTTAAAAATGCTTCTTGAAAAATCAAGGTAGTTACCTGAAGATCATGCTGCTCTAAGTTCCATTTTCGATTCTGATAAGGCGAGATAAAGATGACCGTATTGTCATGGATTTTAATTTCCTTGTGGTTTAAGGTAATTGTCCCCTGTGCTTTCTTGAAAAACAAAATCTCGAAGTAGTCCGTATTAAACGTCGGGCCATCGGAGTAATCGATCTCTTTTTCGGTTAACACATTCAGCAAAAAATCAACTCCGCACTCGGTCTTATGGAATTTTATAGTTTTCAGATCTAATAGNNACATTCTCCGCCCTTACTTCCTTGAACGAAACCGGGTGAGGAGATCTTAAAATCAATAAATTTATGAGAAAAGTAATGCTGTTAGTAGCGCTAACACTTTCAACCACATTTACCTTTGGCCAGGCGGATAAAGGCAAAAAACCAAATGTTCAGCTAATTAGAAATGCCACATTAATCATCGAATATAATGGAAAGAAGATTTTAGTTGATCCAATGTTGTCTCCTAAGGGCGCAATTGAATCTTGGGCGGGCATTCAAACGAATCCTACAGTTGAATTAAAAATGCCCGTAAAAGACATTGTTGAAGGCTTGGATCTGGTTATGGTGACACACACGCATGACGACCACTTTGACAAGGTTGCGAGTAAAACCCTGGATAAGACCATACCACTGATGAATCAACCAGCAGATAAAGCTTTCTTTGAAAAGGAGGGTTTTACAAATGCCATATCCTTACAAGGTAATCAGCTATGGAATGGCATTCGTATCCACAGGGTAGAGGCTGAGCACGGCAGTNNACTTCTGGTTTCGTTTTGGAGGCTAAGAATCAACCGACGATTTACATTGTTGGAGATGCAATCTGGACGGATGCTATAAAAGCGAACATCAAAAGGTTCAAACCAGACTACATCATTGTCAATTCTGGAGGTGCAGCAATTAAAGACTACGAAAATATGCCAATCATCATGGACGAAGCCCAGACTCTTGCGCTGATTGCCGAAAGCGGCAAAGCAAAAGTAATGGCTGTCCATATGGATGCGCTGGACCACTGCAGAACAACGAGACAGTCCTTAAGCCTTAAAGCTGCTGAATCAAATATTGGAAAAGATAAGCTGATTATCCCTCAGGATGGAGAAGTGGTAAACCTTGGTTTACTTCTCAGATAAGGTTTTTAGCAGGTTATCTAAGTTGCCAACGGTCATTTTGAAGCCTTCCTGGAATCCCATTTCAATCATCCGCTCCATACGGGCAAGTGATTCATTGTAAATCGATATAATCACTTTAGTTATGCCATCTTTTTCGCTGAAATTGTAATCCCACTCAGAACCTGGTAATTCTGGATTGCCATCCTGGTCTGCAAAGGTGTTATACATCCTGAAATTGGTTTTCGGCGTAATCGACCTGTATTCCTGTATGGACCAACGCTCTTGTCCTTCGGGACTTACCATAGCATAGAATCTTCGGCCACCAACCTGGAAGTCCATATACTTTGTTTTGGACGACCAGGGTTTTGGTGCAACCCATTGATCTAATAGTTCTGCTCTAGTAAATGCGTCCCATACAAGCGAAAGTTCAGCATCGAATTCCCGGGTAATGACGGCCGTTCTTGTTGTTTTGTCAACGGTAAAATCAAATAGTAGGTTTTTCATCTTTATTTTGTTTAAGTGTTGATAATACGGTGTCAAGTTGATTGAACCGGGCCTCCCAAATCGCTCTGAACTGGCTCAGCCATTCGTCAATCTCTTTGATCTTTTCGATCTCAAGGGCGTAATAAATTTCTCTACCTTGATGCGCTTGTGTTATAAGCTCGCATTCTTTAAGAATTCGTAAATGCTTTGAAACGGCCTGTCTGGTGATATTGAAGTTGTCTGCAATCGCATTAGGCGTCATGGCCTGTAAAGCAATCAAGGCAATGATGGCTCTTCTGGTGGGGTCTGCTATAGCCTGGAATATATCTCGTCTTNNCTTCGTGAAACTGTTCGGTTGCAAATATACCTGCAACCTTTTGGTTTCACAAATTTATTTGGCCATAAAGCTTGAGAACGAGTGTCTTAGTTTATTTGTATCATTGTATTACAACGGCAATCTGTTACAATGAAACTGAGATACTTCTTTTTATTGGCCATTATTCTGCTTCAATGCACTTGGCTGATGGCACAAAACAACCAAAAGATTCACGAGGCTAAAGCCCCACTATTTAGAGATCCAATTTTCGATGGCGCTGCCGATCCTGTGCTGATATGGAACAGGGAAGAGAAAAGCTGGTGGATGCTGTATACGCAGCGCAGGGCAAACGTGGAGAGCCCCGGTGTTTCTTACTGCTATGGCAATGATGTTGGTATTGCTTCGTCAAAAGACAATGGACAAACCTGGGCATACAGGGGCGCGCTGGATCTCAACGTTGAAAAAGGACGAAATACATTTTGGGCACCAGACATCGTATACGACAAGGGAACCTACCACTTGTTCGTTGTGTACATTCAAGGTACCTATACGAACTGGGGGGGAACCGCCCAATTGGCCCATTATACCAGCAAGAACCTTTGGGATTGGAAGTTTCTCAATTATCTGAAAACGCCGAATAGTAATATCATTGACGCGACATTAATGCAGATGCCGGATAAGAAATGGCGGATTTGGTATAAAGGAGCAGGTAGTGTGACGATGACCGGCGAAAGTGAGGATCTGTTAAACTGGACTTTCGAGAACGAACCTGCCATTGGCAAGCCGGAGCATGAAGGGCCGAAAGCATTCCATTTCGCTGGCCATTACTGGATGTTAACAGACGAATGGCAGGGCATGCGTGTTCATCGTTCTGCCGACGCAAAAAGCTGGTTGAGACAAGAGATGATACTGGATAAAGCCTCAAAGAGGAGTGAGGATGGACCTACAGGTGCGCATGGCGATGTGGTAGTTGTAGGAGAAAAAGCCTACATCTTTTATTTCACGCATCCTGAACGAAAGTCGCACGGTGATGCGCCGGAAGATAGCAGGGGGAATATCCCTTATGGGTTAAGAAGATCCTCGATTCAAGTGGCAGAATTGGTTTATCAAAACGGTACCCTGGTTTGCGACCGTGATAAACCCTTTGATTTTTGGCTGTCGGACCTGAAGAATTAAGTATAGAGCAGGACTTATCTACAATCGTTTGTTCGGTCGCGGGTTTAATCTCATGCGCTAAATGTTTATGTTTGCGCGAATATATCTTTTAACGTTCCCCCGAATTCATGAAAAAACTTCTTAGTCTCCTTTTTGTGCTAGGTGTCAGCCTATCCTGTAAGAAATCCGATGTACCTGCAAAGTTAGCGCCGGTGCTTGAACCTATTGAAGAAGTAAATCTAATTGTCCCAGAAAATCTTAAAGCGCCCATTACGCCTCAAGGTGATTCCACCTATAACGTTATCGGTTATGGATATGATGTTACCGGGAAACATAATGATGCCAGTTCGATCAGAGATAATGTTGTTGATTTCGCAGCCTTTATGAAGAGCGGGAAGCCTTCCTATGTTGTACCTTCGAAAAGCAGAACTTCCTTGCATGACAGCTATGATGCAGCTAATGCAGAAGTTTTAGCTAATGCGCTTTCTGCTGAATTCAAGATAACCGAGGGTAAAGGGCTATATGGGGGTACAATGACCGAACTTTTTCCTACAACAACTGCCTTCTCAGAGAAGTATATTTACGGCTACTATTCACACTATTTTCAATACAAAGCATTCAAAATAATGTTGGATGATCAATTGATCACAACATTTAGAGATTACTTGAGTCCGTCGTTTAAATCGGATGTTGACAATCTGAATGCTGAAATACTTGTTGAAAAATATGGTACCCACGTATTGGCAGACATTGTACTTGGTGCAAAGCTGGACATCCTCTATCAGGCTGAAACTGCTGATGATGAGCGTTCTAAGGTGCAACAGAATGCATATGATGCGGCTATTAAAACGAGTTTCGGCCTTTGGACAAGTAGATTTAACGATATAGATTCTGCGAAACTGCGGAAAGTCAAATCACCTGCGCTGAGCTTTCGCGTGGCAGGAGGTGATCCGTCTAAAATAAAGATTATTGAAACTTCTGAAGGACGTAAAGTAGTGATCAGTGATTGGTTGAATACAATAGCAAACCAAAATCATGTTTTTATTCAGGCAGGATCAATGACTCCTTTGACCAATCTGATCGCAAATGAAAAGAAACGTGCTGAAGTCGAGCTTTACATTGCAAGCTACCTTGAAAAGAAACAGGTTAAATTGAATCGCACAGACCCTAATTAACATCTAACCCTAAACATTTCTGCTAGCAGGCTTTTTCCGTTAAAGCGCTGCAACAGGTAACTTTTGTGGCTGCGTGGTTGGACCATATACGGTGATCTTGCCATTTTCCACTTTCATCCTGTCAATAAACACCACGCGCTCCGAACCTGTAGTTGTGGTCCTTCCATGATAAACGCAATACATTTCCTTACCATCAGGAGAATAAACGATGCTATTGTGCCCCGTACCGGAGACGATTCCTCCTTTGTTGGTGTTCTTGTGCAAAATAGGGTTTTCGTCTGCCTTTTTGTAGGGGCCTAAGGGCGATCGGGATGTTGCGTAGCCTACGGCGTAGTGCTCACCTCCGAAATGGTTCGCGGAATACATGATGTAGTATATACCATCTTTTTTGAAGGTCGTCGAACCTTCCGTCCAACGCCGGTTGACCTCTCCGGTAGTTACCGATAGGCTCTCCCATGCTGCCTGCTTATCCTTTAGCTTTACAGGAGGGCGAAGAACTAATACCGGCTCACCTTTTACACCGGAAAAGTCTGGCTTCAGCTCTACGCCGTAAACCCAGCTTTCTTCAATTTCTTTATACTTACCACTTTTCCGGGCCTGGTTTGCAATCTCGCTTTCGACCGGATGTTTATAGGCTGCCCGGGAATAATATAGATACGATTTGCCATCGCTGTCAAAAAACACGTTTGCATCGATGATCGGGTAGCCAGGATCGAAGAGTGGTTTTGGCGACAGATCAACAAAAGGACCGGTCGGTTTATCGGATACTGCAACTCCGATTTTGAAGTTTTCCATCTCCTTCGCAGGATTAACCTTCCATTGTGCACTATAAAAAAGATACAACTTTCCTTTTACTTCATATACTTCAGGTGCCCAGTAAGCGCCGTCCCAAGGGGTATTNNCAATTGACCAGATCCTTAGAAGAATAGGCGGAAAAGCCCCGGTCGGATGCCTTTCCAGTGCCATACATGTAATAAGTGCCTTTCGCAAACAGTACGAAAGGATCTCCTAACTGCACTTTTAAAGGGTTTGTGTAAACTTTTTCGATACGTTTTGCCTGTGTTTGGGCGCTTGTCGCTTTAGTTAGCAGGCCAATTAGAAAAATAACGAGCAGGAATTCTTTTCTCATGTAGGTTCGTGTGTAGGAATTTTTGAAAATAACAAACTAAAACAAGAAACTGAAACATAGCCGTTCATTAGGGGCAGGCAAGTAGACATACTTTCGCTATTTTCCATATAAATATTTTGTTTATCTTTAATACAGAGGTTGTTGCTTCTGATTCTAAAAGATTGTTTTCAAACGAGTAAACCTTATGCGAGTAGTGACAAAAGAATGGTTACAATCAATAGAATCGCTACAGGAAGTTCCATTAGACCAGCTGCAATGGTGGATTGAAAACAGCCGGCACTATGAGCTTCAGGAGGGAGATTTCCTGGTAAAACAAGGAGAAGAGACAACAGGTACTCATGTTATCATAACCGGGCGGCTGCACTTATACATTACCCAAAAGAACAGCACACAAAGTTTAACCACTTTAGAGCCAAAGGACATTACTGGCTACCTCCCATTTTCCAGAGGAATGGTGAATATGCTCGATGGTAGGGCATTGGCAACTACACAGGTGATGACCTTTCCATTTGAACGGATGAACGCCCTGATCCATGCCCACTTTGAACTCACCCAAGCCCTTGTGCACATCATGTCTTCGAGGGTACGGGAATCAACAATAATACAGCAGCAAAATGAGAAAATGATGGCCCTAGGCAAACTTTCGGCTGGCCTTGCGCATGAGTTGAACAACCCGGCAGCTGCCATTGTAAGAGGCTCAGATGCGCTACTGAAGCACTTGAAATTGCAGCCTGAAAGCTTCAAAGCTGCAACTTCTATAAATATGAGTGTTGAACAAATTGATAAGGCGAACACCAAGCTTTTTGAAGTGCTGTCCAGAAAGGAAGTGCCAGTGCTAACCATGATGCAGCGAACGCGTTTGGAGGATGAGTTTGCCGACTGCCTCGAAGGTCATGCTGTCTTAAATAGCCGGGAATTGTCGGAAAACTTTGTAGAATATGGTTTTACGTGTATCGATATGGATGATTTTTCAAAGCTCATCGCTGCTGAAAACTTGTCGCCGGTACTCAACTGGATCAATAATAATCTGGTTACAGAGCGAATGGTAAATGATATTCAGGCTGCCAGCAAGAGAATTGAAAAGTTGGTTGGCGCAATCAAAACCTTCACCCACATGGATCGTGGGCATGACAAATCCTATACCGATATACACAGTGGCATCCAGAATCCGCTTACCATGCTTGCTTATAGGTTTACAAAGGGAAATGTGGAACTGGTGGAAGACTATGACACTTCCTTGCCCAATATCCAGGCGTATGTTGGAGCCCTCAATCAGGTCTGGACGCACATCATTGACAATGCACTGGATGCAATGGAAGTAAACAATAGTGGCCGGTTAGAGATCAAAACAAGTAGAGACCGGGAGTATGTGGAAGTATCCATTACAGATAATGGCCCCGGCATTCCGGAGGAGATAAAAAACCGGGTATTCGAACCCTTTTTTACAACAAAAGAGATCGGAAAGGGCACCGGACTTGGACTTGATGTCGTATCCAGAATCGTCAAGCAGCATAACGGTTCGCTAAAAGTAACTTCTATTCCGGGACGGACAACATTCGATGTTTGTTTTCCCATCACGGAGACTTAGAACACCAAAGATTATTAAACGAGGATTAACCAATGAATCAACCTATAATATTTTGTATCGATGATGATCAGCAAGTGTTACGGGCAATTACCCGTGACCTTAAGGCAAAGTACAGGAATGAATATAAGGTGCTGAGCACCACTTCCACGAAGGAGGGCCTTGAAGCACTATTGGAATTGAAGAACAAGGGGGAAGCCGTTGCAATCTTCATTGCTGATCAAAGGATGCCCGAAATGGATGGCGTATCTTTTCTCGTAAATGCGCTTGAATTTTATCCTGATGCGAAACGAGTGCTGCTGACCGCCTATTCGGATACCGACGCAGCCATAAAAGCGATAAATGAAGTCAAGCTGGATTATTATTTAATGAAGCCCTGGGATCCGCCTGAAGAACGATTGTTCCCGGTCATCGATGATCTATTAGACGAATGGCAGAACGGTTACAAGCCTGACTTTAAGGGGATGAAACTTATTGGCTACCAGTTTTCACCGAAATCGCACAACCTTAAGGAATACTTAGCAGGTAATTTGGTTCCCTATCATTGGATGGACATCGAAAAAAGCAGAGAAGCACAACAGCTGCTGGAGTTAAATAATGTTCAGTTGAAAGACCTTCCGGTTGTTTTGTTTGAAGATGGCACTGCACTTCAAACACCCTCCATCCAGGAGCTGGCAGCTCGAATAGGCTTGAGCCCCGGTCTAAAGAATGAAGTATATGATGTAGTGATCGTTGGTGCAGGTCCAGCCGGACTGGCAGCCTCCGTTTATGGGGCATCCGAAGGCTTGAAGACGCTTTTAATAGAGCGTCATTCTCCCGGTGGACAGGCTGGTACAAGTTCAAAAATCGAGAACTATCTGGGCTTCCCCTCAGGGCTTAGTGGTTCTGAACTTACGCGTCGGGCTTTAACACAATCTACCCGGTTTGGAGCGGAGTTCCTATCCCCACAAGATGTACGATCCATACATGAAAAGGATGGCTATAAAAGAATTGTATTAGAGGGGGGCATAGAAATAAATACACGAGCTGTGGTAATTACTACTGGTGTAGACTACCGTAAATTGGAGACAAAGGGCATAGAAAAATTTACCGGGGCCGGCATTTACTACGGTGCTGCAATGACTGAGGCTGCATCCTGCAAGGACAAAGAAGTGTATATAGTTGGTGGTGGGAATTCTGCAGGACAGGCAGCAATGTATCTGTCGAAGTTTGCGCGCAACGTTTTTATCGTCATACGTAAAGAAGACCTTGTTTCATCCATGTCTTCGTATTTGATTGATCAGATAAAAGGGACGATGAACATCCACGTGTTGGGTAAAACAGAAATTAAAGAAGCCATAGGGGAGGATCGGATTGAACAGATTCGGATTGGCAGTATTGATCACGATGACACCGAGATCAAAGTGGCCGACGCCATATACATCTTTATTGGTTCGAAACCATATACGGACTGGATTGGTGAAGAGATCATTAGAAATGACAAAGGGTTTATTGAGACAGGTAGAGATGCTCAGAACTATGAACGGTTTAAAAAAATATGGAAGCTTCAACGTGATCCTTACTTACTTGAAACCAGCGCACATGGCATTTTCGCCGCTGGTGATGTAAGGGCAAATGCGATGAACAGGGTGGCGTCAGCAGTTGGTGAAGGGAGCATGGCCATCAGTTTTGTACATAAGTTTTTAGCGGAAGTTTAGAACTGCTCCAGTACAAAGAATTGATCCATAATTTCTGTTGCACTCTGCATTAGTTAAAAGCCTGCCTGAACTCCAGCGGGGTAAGACTAGTTTTGGTTTTAAATAGTCGGTTGAAAGATTGAGGATGTTCAAATCCCAATTGGTAAGCCACCTCGCTAACGGTCAGGTTGGTTGTAGATAAAAGTTCTTTTGATTTCTCAATAAGTTTCTGATGGATATGCTGCTGGGCGCTGAGTCCCGTCAGTGTTCTCAGCATATCGCTCAGGTAGTTGGGGGTAAAGTTTAACTGCTCGGCTAAAAATTGGACGGTAGGCATGCCATGGCTGACCAGCTTATCTTCCTCAAAGTAGGTATTCAGCAGCTCCTCGATCTGTTGCAGCAAATTGTTGTTGATGACTTGTCGTGNNGAAACCGTAGCTTTTTATCTTTTTGGCTAGTTCATGGCCCTGAAGAAAATCGGGGTGGATAATAAGACAATAACCTTTGTTGTTTTCATATGCTTGAGAATTGCCTATGACCTGATTTGGCGCGGTGAATAGCAGACTGCCTTCCGAAAAGTCATAGTAACCCTGCCCATACTTAAACTTTCCAGCCAGTTCTGTGATGAAAGAGATCTTGTAAAATCCTGAGATATAGCTGGATGGAAGCTGATCCATGTTGACAAAGTCTTTGGTTGAATCGGATAAAGTGATTAGGGGATGGACAGGACCGGCAAGACCCAGCATGCGGTGTATTTCTGTAATCGAATCCAGTTTGTTTATCGTTTGCATTTCCTTCTAAATTAATAAAAATATCATGACTGTTGGCGTCAAGCCAACAGTCATTGTTATTGCTACTACCAGGTATAAGGGCCTTCAGGACCGGTAAAGGTCATGTTTGGACCGTTCGTGTCAAGTGCTACCCGGATAGGTTCACGGGCGCCAACTTCAAGGCTGTCTGTTCCCTGGAAGTTGTTCAGCGCTGTGGCGGTGAAACCTGGGCTAACCGCATTGACTTTAATGTTTTCTTTTTCCAGTTCAAGTGCAAAAGCCATCGTGATGGCATTCATGGCGGTTTTGGATGCGGCATAAACAACATCGAAGTGCTCCCTTGCCCATGTGTCTGGGTCTGCAATCCAGGAAAGTGAAGCTAGGCCGCTTGAAACATTAACGATACGTGCTGCTGAGGCTTTTCTCAGTAAGGGCAACATGGTTTGTGTAACTGCGAGAGTCCCGAAAACATTGGTTTCCCAGACGGTTCGTACCTCGTCTAGTGAGGCTTTACTGGCCCGATTTGTTTCTACAACTTCTTCAAGCGTTCTACCAGGCTGGCCGGCATGGGATATGCCAGCATTATTTACCAGTAGGTCCAGGTGTCCGTCTTCCTTTTCAATGTGTGCTGCAGCTGCAGTAATGGTGGATTGTTTGGTAACATCCAGTTCAATTGCGTGTGCATTAAAGCCGATCTCGGCAGCAGCCTTTTCACCGTTACTTGAATTTCGTGATCCGACGTATACCTTATAGCCATTCTCAGCTAGTGCCTTTGCAATTTGAAAACCTACGCCTTGATTGGCGCCAGTTACCAATGCGACCCGCTGCTTGTTTGCTGTTGATTCTTTTGTATGCTCCATGATTTACTAGTATTTGTTAAGGTCAAAATTCAGCAATCATTGGATGGTAAGATTAACCGAATCAAGGAGATTTGTAGCCGAATCGAATGCTGTGCTTTTCTCTTGAGATTGCGTGACTCAGAATCTAAACATCCTTCAAAACTACTACAAGTAGCGATTTACAAAGTTCTTTTTAAACCCTAAATTAATGTAATCAAACGAGCCAAATCGCAGTTATTCTTAAACATACTACGTTTATGAAAAATCAATTAATACGTGTGCTCTGCATTGCCATGCTGCTTGTCGGAGTATTTTTTGAGGGCTGTAAAAAGGAGTCCACCATGGATGAGTCTGCTGGTTTAGGGAACGAGTCAACCGCTAAGTTAAGTTCTAAGCTTGCTGCGGTAAACCAGAATCCGATGATGGTTAGGAAACCGATTTCATACTACGACACTTTTACAGAAACCGACTTTGTTTCGGCTGGAGTGGGGGGGCTTTGGAACGCGGGCTCTGGAACTATCGAACTGCCCAATTCTTTCTCAAACCAATCGATTAAAAAGGCGCTACTGTATTGGCATGGACTTAGTAATTCAACCTCAGCTACTGGTCAACAGATCAACGTGAATTCGAACAAGATTACAGGAGTAAGGATTGGTCTTTCCTACGGCCGCCTCGGCTATACAAATAGCCAGGCCTACCGGGCTGATGTTACCGAAGTTTTGCGATCAAGTGCTGGGCGAGCAATGAAGCTAAGTGAATTCGGCAACTTGGTTCCGAATGGTGCCTCAGTCGTTGTTTTTTATGATGATGGAAACAGCCACAATAATAGGGATGTCGTGATCTTTGATGGAAATGAGTGTAACTTTGAGTTTGAAGGAGTACCGGGCATCCCAGAAGCGCCGAGAGATCCAATGGATTGGTCGGTTAAATTAGAGGGTGTCAACTATTTCAAGGAGAATGCATTCCTCCAATTGCACGTATCGGGTGGTAGCTCGTCTAATGATGGTGAAATTATTGTGTGGCCTATGTCAATGATCAGCCGTCCCGATATTTTCAGTGGTACATCCGTTCCGGGTGGGGGACGCTGGGACATTCTGGACGTTGAAATAAATTCTATTTTATCCCCAGGTTTAAACAACGTTGAATTATTTTCACCGCTTGAGGCTGATAGGATTAATCTGATTGTTGCACTCTATGATCTACCAGCTAAAATAGCGCTTAGACAAGAAGCAATTCCGATGGGATTCGATATCAAACCTGATGAATGTCCGAATAATTTTATCTGCTCTGAAAAAGGACTGGTCACCGTAGCCATTCTCGACAGCGACTCGGTGGATGTAACAACAATTGACCGTAAGTCAATCCGCATTAATGGTGTGGCACCGGAATCATCTACTTTTGAATATAGCACTTCGCCACTTTCCGGAACAGCGGTTGATTGTAAATCTTGCGGAAGGGGGTTGCCCGACGGTGTGAAAGACCTGGTGCTGAAGTTTGATATTCAGAAAGTTGGGAAAACGCTCGGAAATGTGAAGGTAAATCAATGTGTTAAAATCCAATTTACTGGAAGAAAATTCACTTCTTCAGGTAGCTTGCCTATCACCGGAACAGATTTTATAACCATAAAAAATCCGAAATGACCATGCGCAATTATTTGATCAGTAAGCCTGCCGGGATTTTACCATCTACCTTTGGAAAAGGAATACCCAGAAGTTTTACTATAATCGGTGTCATGTCCCGCAGTTCCATTTCCGTTATTACAGCACCTTTGCGGATGCCCGGACCATGAGCCACCAATCCGGTACGGATATTTTTGGTATCCGGGAAATGGCCATGACCACCGCCTTTGCCAGCTTTTACAGCATCACCTGTGCTGACCATGCCGAAATAACCATCGTGCTCTGCAGAAAGCGCGAAAGCAACATTGGGATTATAGCCGCCTTTAGCCAACTGGTCTCGGTTAATTATGCGGTAATACTGCTTAACACTATCCGGCTGGGCCGCTAAAATGGCTTTCACTTGATTGGCAGTCGCTTGGTCAGCTGGGTCTTTGAGATACAGGAATGCAGATCCACCTACGGTGTTAAACTGCGCTTTCCAGTCACCTGCCTTGAGGTCATTGATCAAGCCCGCTTCTTTTAGCCATACATTTGGGGAAATCGTCATTTTCACATCATAGAAGCCATGGTCCCCACCAACCAGCAGTACAGTGCTCTCCCATATACCTGCGGATTTCAGTGCATCTACGATGATTCCAACAGCAGCATCTGCATCAGCAACAGCTTCCTGCACACGTGTCCCCTGGCGTCCGGTTGTATGTGATGCACCGTCAACAGAAAATACATGAATGGTCATCAGTTCTGGTTTGCTTTTCTTGATGATGTAAGCGGCAATCTTTGCGATGTTCTGGTTGTTTCCATGCTCTATCTTTTCAACACCCCCAAATACTTCTTTTTTGACTTCCGCATAAAAGCCGTTTGGCAATGAATATTGCTCGCGTACCCCATCGCCCAAGCCGCCGATGTCAGGAATATTGTAATCAACAGGGGCATTTGCAGAAACGGGCCAGTAGAGGGAGGCGACGGTCATACCTTTATCTTTTGCAGCTTTCCAGATGGTCGGTACATGAATGGAACTGTCCTGCCAATAAGGCTGTTGTGCTGCACCATCTGGCGTAAATACGTTGTTGTAAAATATGCCATGTTTCGCGGGTTGTACGCCGGTTACGATAGTGGTATGTGATGGGTAGGTCATGGATGGGAAAACGCTGTTCACACCTTTTGCATAAGCGCCATCTTTCATCAGCGCTTGCACATTGGACATTTGCCATTCGTTGTTAAGGTAAAACTCTGGCCGAAAACCATCGATCGTTACAAAGATAACGTGTTTGGCAGTTTGAGCCACCACTCGGTCGGCTGTCATTAAGAAGACAAGGATTGCGAAAGTTAAATGCTTTTTCATCATGAATACCATCTGAAATTAGGTGAATAAAGGTGTCTTTTAAGATGTTAACATCTAATGATTTATCGTTAAAATTGATATTTGTACAGTTACAGTTACAGTTGCAGATAAAGATACCAATTGCTATCTGACTAAATTTCAATTTGTTGAAATCAAACAAACTAGAACAATAGTCGTTGTTGTTGCTATGAATGCAAACCAGGATCCAGGGTCAGATACGAATTCATCACTTTCTTTCAGCCACAAGGTTTGGATTGTGACCGGAATACTAACGTTATCGGTTATCGTGATCTTTGTATTGAAGGCAGCCTTTAGCGTATTATTGATTGTTCTGGCCGCTTGTCTTATCGCTGTATTTTTTCATGGGCTAGGCGATATGATCGAACGACTTACAAAGCTGCGGCACGGGCCATCTGTGTTTATTGGAGTGCTGATTACGATTGCATTTCTTTCGGGCATATTCTGGTTTATGGGAAGCACCATTCAAGCCCAAATTGCAGAGCTTAATAGCGATCTTCCTGAAATGATTGCTAAAGCCAAGGTTTCACTAAGCCATTCAACTGTTGGAAACAAGGTTTTGGAAAGCATTGCAGGCTTCGATGATAGTAGGATGATGTCTACCGCCAAAGGTGTATTTAATACCAGCTTTGGGGTAATTGGCGATCTTTACATCATTATATTTCTAGGTATCTTCTTTACTGTTGATCCATCAATCTATAAGGAAGGGATTATCAGGTTGACACCAGTATCCGGGAAAAAAGATGCCAGGATCGTCATGGACCGCATTAGTGTAGTGCTGAAAGGCTGGCTCAAAGGGATGTTATTGGCGATGTTTCTGATTGGGATACTGACGGTTATTGCATTAAAGATATACAATATTCCGCTTGCTTTAACTTTAGCCATACTCGCAGGAATCATGAATTTCATACCCAACTTTGGTCCACTGATTGCAATGATTCCGGCTGTGCTTATTGGTTTTACCATCAGTGTAAATATGGCCATAATCATTGCCATAACGTATCTGGTTATACAGACCATTGAAAGCAATGTGGTGACGCCGATGATTCAAAAGAAGATGATTAATCTACCTCCGGCATTGACAATATTAAGCCAGGTGCTAATGGGCACAGTGTCGGGATTTTTAGGGATTTTGTTAGCCACGCCACTTCTTGCAATCATCATTGTGCTGGTGGATGAACTTTATGTAAAAAAGCAAAAAACAATAGCAATAAGTAACGATCTTGTTAGGTAAGCATGGTCTGTGTAATCGCTTATCCGCCATCCATCTTCAGATTAATTGCGTAGGTATATAGAAGTTCATTATCAACTAAGTATTTATATGTTTCAAGTCATCTCCAACTTATTAAGGAACTCTGGGGAGTTCCCATCCAGGATTAGAAAACGACACCAGACGTTTTGGACCGATCCTGACGCTGAACTTGTTCGAAACAGCAAAATGAATGAAGGTATGCCACTTCACTACTGGCAGGATGTTCCGAACTGGCAAAGGAAATTGAGCAATAAATACAATGCGCGAGAATTTGCAAAGCTTCTTGGGTGTAGCGTTGCGGATCTTTACTGGAAGGGACGGGACCTTAGTTCTCTAGATTTTGAATTACTTCCAGCACAGTATGTAATTCGGCCGACGATCGGACACGGATCCAAAGGCGTTTTCATAATGGATAATGGCCTCAATC
The DNA here is from genome assembly GCA_002333205.1 of Pedobacter sp. UBA2067. Lineage (GTDB taxonomy): Bacteria > Bacteroidota > Bacteroidia > Sphingobacteriales > Sphingobacteriaceae > Pedobacter. Next base: position 9,460 of record DDAD01000096.1, on the reverse strand, counting down.
GTTTTGACCAAAAGCAATATACAAATGAGCAGATCCGGGAGCGGCTACAAGCGGACCTTGATAAACACCCTGATTTAGAGTTTCTTTTCGAAGAATTTGTACGTACGGAAAGTGGGAAATTTGAAATTCCCAATGACTTTAAATTCCTGTGTTTCAATGGTGAGGTTGCGTCGATAGCCGTGATTGATCGGGTTAGTCCTAAAGTAGGGTACAGCTACTTTTATGACGAGCATTGGAACAAAATGGAACGTCTGCATCACTTGTACCCGGGAAAAGATGAACCAGAAAAGCCGAAGTGTTTTGACGAGATGTTGGATCAGGCAAAGCGGCTTAGTAAAGCATATGGTATATTCGTGAGAATCGATTTGTTCGCAACCAGTAAAGGACCGGTGTTCTGTGAATTTACGCCGACGCCTGCACTAGGAAGAGGATTTACAAAGTATGGCAAAAATTTACTGTTGAAATACTGGGACCAGTATTGTCCGGGGATGATTTAGTCTCCCCGGTGTAGTTGAGTATGACTGGCACTAATTGGCTTTGTTGAAGGAGGCTATAATGGCATCTACCCACAAGGCATGCATCTTACCTGAATAATGTAGTCCATCCTTAGCGACCAGTGTAGGGTCTGATGTAACTTTATTTGATATGGCGGTGATATCAGTGTAGATGACACCTCTTGCACTAGCCTCGGCCTTATTAATCGCGTTGAACGCAGCGATGTCCTCAGTGATCTTCTGCCTATCCCGACCGCTTTTCTTTCCAAATGGCGTTTGCCCCCAGTCTGGTATGGAGATTACTGCAACGTGGTTTGGCTTGCCTCCGGAATAAATGATAGCGCGGTTCAGTAGATCCTTAAATTGTGAACGATAGGTAGTCTTCGACAAACCTTGATATTGGTTATTAACGCCGATTAATAGACTGACAAAATCGTACTTCCCGGTGATGTCCGCTGCAACCACCGCTTTTTGTAAATCGTTTGTTGTCCAGCCGGTGCGGGCAATTACCTTGGGAGAAGCAAAGTTCTTTCCTTTAGCGTTCAGTTTTGACACCAACAGATAGGGAAAGCTTTGTGCCTGCGAAACGGATTCTCCGATCGTGTAGGAGTCTCCAAGTGCAAGATATCTTTGTTGGGGTACCGTTGTTGAAGTTGCAGCCAATTCCTCCTGCTTAGCACCCGGCAGTTCGGGGTTGCTTTCATTTTTACTGCATCCAAACAACAGCATCATTACAAATAAGGTGGAAGACATTTTCATGGTTGTATAACTCCTTTATTATGAAATAGTTTTGGCTAGTTGACGCGCTTTAGTTCGAGCTGAATCCTTTTGGTGTTCTTGTATAGCAAACCATTAACCATAGCAATCAACCGTTTCTTCGCCTCAGAATTTTTATATTGGCAAAAACCCATAACCCAGCACTATGACTTTTGGATTATTTGAAACGTTAGCCTTTGCCTGTCTTGTTTTACTTCTCGGATTTTTTATTGTTAAACATGTAAGTTTTTTTAGAAACTACAATATCCCCGAGCCCGTAGTTGGTGGGTTCTTTATTGCCGTTATTCTTTACGTTCTGAATTATACAACAGGTCTAAGCTTCGCTTTTGAAGGAACACTGCAATCGACGATGATGCTTATTTTCTTCGCTTCCATTGGGTTGAGTGCAGATTTTGAAAAGCTTAAAAAGGGTGGAAAGCCATTGATGATTTTCATTATCCTAACGGGATCATTCATTATGGTGCAGAATATCGCAGGAGTATCCATCGCCTCATTGGTGGGGTTAAATCCGGTATATGGGCTTATAGCAGGTTCTATAACACTTACCGGAGGACATGGTACAGGAGCCGCATGGGCTGAAAATCTCACAGATACCTTTCAAATCAGCGGCGCTTTGGAACTCGCAATGGCCTGTGCGACCTACGGTTTAGTCATGGGTGGTGTAATTGGTGGGCCAGTAGCAAAGTTTCTTTTGAAAAGAAAGCAAATTAAGCCAGCTAAAGAAATAGAAGCACATGCACAACCCGTAGAGATGTTTGAAAATCCAATCTCCAACAGAAGGATCAATGTTCGAAATATGATCGAGACATTGACGATGTTAGCAATTTGCCTGGCAGTAGGTCAATTATTATATGAATCCTTAACAGATACGTGGTTTGAACTTCCCAATTTTGTGTGGTGTTTATTCATTGGAGTGATCATTCGTAATACGATTACACGGGTATCTGACTACATCGTAAATGATCATGCTGTAGATGTTTTGGGAAATACCGGATTATACTTGTTTTTAGCTGTCGCCTTGATGTCTTTACAATTGTGGCAATTACAGGGCCTAGCCTCTCAGGTTTTGATTGTGCTTGTACTACAAACGGTATTGATGATCTTGTTTGCGATATTCATCACTTACCGGGTAATGGGTAGCGACTATGATGCGATTGTGTTAAGTGCCGGCCATTGTGGTTTTGGACTAGGTGCAACGCCCACTGCGGTTGCCAACATGCAAGCCATAACCGACAAGTACGGAGCATCACACAAGGCATTCTTGATTGTCCCGATGGTAGGGGCCTTCTTTGTTGATATCCTGAACAATGTCTGTATCAAACTATTTGTAAGCTATCTAGGGTAGAACTTCAATATTATTTACCTAAGGATCGCGATATAGCAACACTGTGATATTGACCGTCAATACTGTTTAATATCAACAAAATTGTCTTAAATTGTATAGCATGAACGATATAGAGCCAACAGAAAACCCACACTTTTACAAGTGGGGTGTTTTTTACTATAACCCTGATGATGATCGTGTTCTAGTACCTAAAAAGGTCAAGACTATGGGCTGGACTTTCAACTTTGCTAGGCAAGAGGTATATCACTTTTTGTTTATAGTGGGCATCGTTATCTGGTTAGCAAACAGCATTGGGTAGCGTTGCTAAACTTACCACGCTACATAACACCTGGATTAGGCATCCGGGATTTCTGGCTCAACAAGTCTTTTGAGTTTATCCAGGCATTCCTGCCAGCCCAGGTAACACATGTCGGCCGGGATGACCTCCGGTATACCCGTTTGTTCAATTCTAAGTTCTGTTCCCGCAGATACCGGGCTTAGTGAGATTGTAGTCGTCATTTCTCCGGGTAAAGACGGATCATCAAAAACGTCTGAATACCTGATGAACTCGTTCGGCCTGATCTCTTGAAATACGCCACCAAAGGCTTGGCCAGTTCCGGTTGTAAAATTCACGAATGACATTCTAAACTTTCCACCTNNATTGTAAGCGTGCCGGCTTTTTATTAAAGGCGAAGTGATGACTCGTTTAATGCGTAGAAAAGCTTCTATGCCGAACTTCTTGAAGTTTCCGGTTATAGATATATGAAACCGCAAGAATTGCTAAGAACACCAGTGGCATCAGCATGAAACCAATATTCCGATCTACACATGCGTGACTGATGAAAGCAAAAATCAGGTTAAAGGCCAGTCCTGCATAGGCCCATTCTTTCAATAGCCCTGGAGTATTTGGATAGGCGATCGCGATTACGCCCAGTACTTTACAGATGATCAAGCTGTACGCGAAATAGTCAGGGTACCCCAGGGGTTTTGTCCCTGCATTAAAATATTCGTGTGCGAAGAGCAGGGTTCCAAGCGGCATGAGGCCTTCCCAAAGTACCAGGATCAGGGTAGCGCTCCAAAAGATGGTTTTAACCTTTTTCATACTATTTGACTATCTGTTTTGAATTGAACGATTTACATGTCAAAGATGCAGGCAAGCGCAATATTTTAGCTATAGTAAAAACGACAAATTAGGGGTGGATTACGACATTAGAATATTGTAAATTGGTAATGCATCTTACAGCTAGCCCGCAAAACCTAAAACTATGCAAATATCAGTTTTTGTTCCCCATCAAGGTGTGATAGAAGCCATTACACCACCATATAGAACTTTCCGAACCGCTAATGATTTTCTAAAAGTTTCTGGTAAGAAATCCATGTTTGAAGTTGAGTATGTTGGCTTGACGGAGTATGTATCTGCCGGTGGGGGCGAGTACATGATTAAAACAGATCGACTGCTTAAAAATGTTCAGGAGACTGATCTGTTGGTGATACCACCTACCTTCGGAAATCCGGAAGCAGGCATAGCGGCGAATGCGGAAGCAATTCCTTACTTCAAGGCGCTCCATAGAAAAGGCAGCAGTCTTGCCAGTCTATGTGCAGGTGCTTTTTTACTGGCTGAAACAGGATTACTCAATGGCCGTAAGTGTTCTACGCATTGGGCACATATCGCTGCGTTTAAAGCCAGAAATCCACAGGTAGAGGTGGAGGATGGCGCAGTCTTAACTGAACATGGTAACATTTACACTAGTGGTGGTGCAAATAGCCTGTGGAATTTATTGCTTTATCTGGTAGAAAAGTTCTCGGACAGAGAAACGGCGATAATGCTTTCCAAGTATTTCTCCATAGATATTGGCAGAGACAGCCAATCACAGTTCGCCATCTTTAAAGGTCAGCGAAAGCATGATGATCCGGGCATTCAGAAAGTACAGGATTTTATTGAAAGGAACTACGATGGAAAGATCAGTGTGGAGAACCTTGCAGATCTGCTGCTGGTTGGCAGAAGGACTTTCGAGCGCAGATTTAAAGAGGCAACGAACAACACGCCGCTGGAGTATGTACAGCGGGTAAGGGTTGAGGCGGCAAAGAAATGCTTTGAGGTTTCGCGAAAGAATGTAACGGATGTAATGTATGATGTAGGTTACACCGACAACAAGGCTTTCAGGGATGTGTTTAAGAAAGTTACTGGTCTTACCCCCATAGAATACAGGAATAAGTTTGGCAAGCCTGTGCTAATGGCTTTGCAAACTGAGGATTGACAAGCCTTATTAACTAATGATTTCTCATATTACTTCACAATATATGGGGTTGGTTAGGTGCTGAAAAAACTTTTGATAGATTTGGCGCCATTATAACAAATCACATGAAAAAAATTACGCTCTCACTACTGCTTCTGGCAGGTCTGATGTCATGCAAAAAAACCACTAATGTAGAAGTCGCAGTGCCTACAAGTGGGTCATTGAGTTACAAGCTAACCGACGAAACTGGTAAAGGTATTCCAGGTGTAAACATCAATCTGCATGACCTTGTAGACGGTCTTAAGATGGAACCAGTTGTGCTGGAACGGGTTGTTACAGATGCAAATGGCGTGGCAGATTTTGGTGATCTAAATCCAACTACCTACTACATTACCGCAGATACGCCCAAGGTTAATAACGTGACCTATATTGTTAAAGACTACGTTCAGGTTCTTACCGGCGTGGTAAAGCAAAAGTCGATTAAAGTGACGGATTTTTCCGGAGGGGTGACGCTGAAGTTTGGCTCTTATTACAACCAGACCCCTGCAGGGAACATTGGTATTTTGTTGGTGCCATTTGAGCGATATTCAAGCCGCCCAGTTTCCTATCTTACCAAGGTTGCGGACTACAAAGGAACTACAAGTTCCGCTGGTGAAGTGACCTTTAAAATTCCTTCATTAAAGGCTTACACTGTTGTCGCTTACAACCTGAACACGGAGCGTATATACGAGGCTTATATGAACTTCGCTGTAACGACCAACGAAAATAAGAGCTTGTACTATGGCTTGCCATTGTAGGTGCCAAATTTCGTCCTATCATTTATATAAAAGATGAAATTTAAGTCTTTAGTTGCATTAGCGGCTGTCCTGTTGCTAATGTCATGTGAGAAAATTACTAATGTTGAAGTTGTTGACCCACTGAAAACCGGGTCATTCAGGTATCAATTGCTTGATGATTTTGGCAAAGGTGTGGCCAACATCAAGGTGCATGCATACCGTGCAAAGAAAAATGAAGATTCGTACTATCTTCCAGACGATGCCTATAGCGATACCCTGCGCACAGATGCAGAAGGAGCTGTTGTGTTCTCGGCCTTAAAGGCAGGTAACTATGTCCTTAAAGCCGCTGGTATTTCTCTAAACAAAGTACATTACAACACAACGGAGTATATGCAGGTCGTTGCCGGGCATGAAAAAAGCCGGGCAACTAAGATCTCTGACTTCTCTGGTAGGGTAAAAATCAGGCTCATCACCCAGATGGTTCCAGAATTAACGCTGCCAGATTTTGGGATAGCTTTAGTGGATAAGTATCCGATGGATACCTCACAAGAGGGATTAAGAAAAGTGATTGATGAAGCTGTGATCAAAGGCATGACCGATGCGAACGGACAAGCCTCCTTCACTATACCATCAGATGTTTCCTATTATCTATTGATTTTCCGACCGGATAAAAGCAGAATCCAGTTTCTTTCTGATGTTTATACGCTGGACAAAGGAGGCTTAGATGATAGGACCGTGCATGCAGGCGATTATTAACCTTCAGTGTTCTTAATTACTGGACCACCTGTTTGTTAGCTTTAAGACTGTTTACGTTCATCAATACGATCGCTGCAATAATTAATATAATTCCGATCCATTGCACAAGGTTTACAGGTTCCTTTAACAGGATGTATGCAAACATTACAGATACTGGAAGTTCCACTGAAGCGATGATCGTTCCGAGTCCTATGCCGGTATGTGGCATTCCGCTGGTAAACAGCAGTGGAGGCAGGATTGTGCCGAATAAAGCCAGGAAGACACCCCAAGGCCAGTAAATACCGAAGTTGAAGTTTTCATAGGATGAAGTTGTACCGAAGATAAGTACAATGATGATTAAACCGCCAACCAGTAACCAGAGGCTACGTTTTATGGAAGGCAGATGCGCAGCAATACTGTTGGAAGAATATAACGAAATGGTGTAGGACAAGCCTGCGGCAAAGCCCCATGCTATTCCTTCCCAGTTAAGTTCATGCGTAGATGAAAGGATGTTGGTGGCAAGTGCCGTACCGATCAGGACAATTACCGTCGCTACAATCTTTCTTGTAGAAGGGAACTTCTTATCCAGTATAGCTTCCAGTAGTATGCCCATCCAGACCGACTGCATCAGGAGTACGATGCCGACCGATACGGGTATATACTTTACTGAAAAGTAATAAAAGATGCTGGTCAGCCCTAATGATGTTCCGCCGATCATGAGCTTTAATATCGAATATCGGGGTGTTGATTCCTGTGTTTTTGCTGTAGTTTTGAACAGCAACTGCAGCATCAGCATCACTGTTAAACCGATGGAGAACTGCGCGGTGGAAACCTGAGCGGTCGTAAATCCTTTCGCATAGGCTAGTTTGACTACCGTGGCAAGCGCGCCATAGCTTGAGGCACCCAGGCCAACCAATAATGCTCCTTTTAATACATTCTTCTCCATCTATTGTGTGTTTTGTAGGCTTTTTAAATTTGCTGCAAAGAAACCTATTTCAAATTTGCCTTGTATCAGATGGGCGTATAATTGCAGTTCATTACCGGGTAAGTTCAGTTTCTTAAAAATATCGTATTGATAATCAGTGATGTAGGTTGTATATTTAGTAGATAATCAAAGCTTATGAAACCATTATTTACTATATTTCTATTGGTAATGGCGCTGCGTTGCCAGGCTCAGGTCGCAGATTTGATATTTTATCGTGGAAAAATCTTCACTTCTGATACTGCTAGGCTTTACGTCGAAGCAATCGCAATAAAGGACGGCCGTATACTTGCAATAGGCAGTGATGCTGCAATAAAAAAATATGAAGCTGGTACAACCAAACGAGTCGATCTTGCCGGAAAAATCATTGTTCCGGGGTTTAACGACGCACATAACCATTTACCAAATCCCCTCAAGGCTACCAAAATCAATGTTACTGAGCTGAATCCTTCCTGGCAATCGCTAGTAGATTCGATTAAGCTGGCGGTAAAGCGCACGCCTAAAGGACAGTTTATTACTGCAAGCATAGGATTAGATATTGCAAATGGCACGGGTGCAACACGTTTTTCTTTGGATAAACTGGCACCTGATCATCCGGCATTGCTCTTATCCTGGTGGGGACATGTAGGAATCTTCAATACCATAGCCATGAAAAAGTTCGGAATAGGGATTAGGCAACCGGATCCTAAGGGTGGATTTTATGAGCGGATGGCGGACGGNNAACGCCTACTGGCCGAATACAAGCTATAACAAGATCATGGCCATGCGGGATGACGATGGACTCATCGCGGACCTGCGAGGTATAAGCCGGGATTTGCTAAGCCTGGGTGTTACATCCTTTCAAAATATGTGTACCGGTGCTAAGCCTGAAGACTTTGTGCAATACTGGAAGCAGGCAGGTTTGCCCTTGCGAATGCGGTTGATACGCTGGGGAGACATTAATCCGGATGGCAGCCTTGATGTTCCTTCTAAACAGCTGCCAGTCGAAGTTGCCGACGTATCTATGCTTCGCGTGAGTGGGACCAAATGGCTCCTTGAAGGTACGCCGTTAGAGCAGGGGGCTGCTCAGTTGGATGCTTATCCGGGCTCAGATAAATGGCATGGCCGAATGAATTATAATGTCCCGGAAATGGAAAAGATGATGCAGGAGGCGATCGCCCGTAAAGATCAAATTTGCTTTCATATCGGTGGTTCTAAAACTATTGGCGTGATCCTGGATCTGATGAGCAAAGTGAATGTCAACTGGCAAGCGTTACGACCAAGATTTGAACATGGGGACGAAGTTGATTATTCACCGGAGTACCTTGACAAACTGCGTCGGTTCGGGGTAATTGTGGTACAAAATCCGACCCATTTTGGGCCGGTTCCTGGGATGCCTTTACCTTTATTAAGCACCCATGGAATGGCCATGAAAACACTTTTGAACGTGGGCATTCCTTTAGCGATAGGTTCTGATGGCCCACATAATCCTTATCTGAACATCATGTTGGCGAGCACTCATCCGATGCGACCGTCTGAAGCATTAAGCAGGGAAGAGGCCGTGATTGCATACACAAGAACATCCGCCTATGCGGAATTCCAGGAGCAGGAAAAAGGTACCTTAACGGAAGGGAAATACGCAGACCTGGCAGTTTTGTCGCAGGATATCTTCTCTGTGCCGCTAAACGAACTTATGAAAACGAGAAGTTTGCTGACGNNTGACGCTGGTGAATGGCAAAGTTGCGTATGATGCGGGGGTGATAAGCTTTAATTGAAGGCTGTCTCTTAGAAGTAGATATAAGACTTGCCAGGAGCCTCTACCATCTAAACTTCGCTTTTATTGGCCAATTTAGGCGATTGGTGAATTGATGGTCGGCACAGACAAAGTAAAAATCAACTTGTCTCTTTTAGAATTCCGACAATTAATCAGTCGATTTGCTATAACTGCTGCGCCTCTATAACAAACGCCTTAAGTTCATGCAGCTTGCCATCGCGGAATTTCCAGACGTCACAGTAGTCGTATTCGGTTGTTGACCCACTTTTATCCTTCAAGCTTATTTTCCCAATCACTGTAACATAATCGCCTTCAGCAATGGCATGTTCAATGTCAAATATTGGCGGCTCCACATATACTTCCGCCATGTACTACCTAACCG
>DDAD01000065.1:2223-2768 GCA_002333205.1 Pedobacter sp. UBA2067 | reverse complement strand
GTAAGGCAAGCTCATGCCCAATGCCTCGATTGCTGAAGCCATGGTATTTGCGGTGTACATCCCACCACATGCGCCAGCGCCAGGACAGGTATGTCTGATGATACCCTGATAATCTTCTTCCGAGATCTTTCCAGCGATCTTTTCACCTAAAGCCTCAAATGCGGAAACCATGTTTAATGACTTACCCTTATAGTTCCCCGAGTGAATACTTCCACCGTAAACCATAATCGAGGGACGGTTCAAACGCCCCATGGCCATGATGGAGCCAGGCATATTTTTGTCGCAACCTGGTAAGGCGATCACGGCGTCATAATACTGACCTCCGCAAATGGTCTCAATGGAATCTGCTATTACATCTCTGGAAATCAAGGAATAACGCATTCCGTCGGTACCGTTAGACATCCCGTCACTCACACCAATGGTGTTGAAGGTTAAACCGACCATATCATTTTTCCAAACACCCTCTTTAACGAGCTTGGCCAAGTCGTTAAGGTGCATGTTACAGGTATTACCATCATAGCCCATGCTTGCTATGCCTACCTGTG
>DDAD01000065.1:0-2185 GCA_002333205.1 Pedobacter sp. UBA2067 | reverse complement strand
GCCTACCTGTGCTTTCTGCATATCTGCAGTAGTAAGGCCAATTCCGTACAGCATGGCTTGCGCGCCTGCCTGAGTTGGATCCTGTGTAAAAGTTTTACTGTATCTGTTTAGTTCTAAAGTATCTGACATGTTGTGGTTCGGTATAAGCGCTTATATAAATACTTCGTAATTCTGTTTTTCTAACACCAGGCATTTGTAAGTTCGCTGTAAGGTTGAACCCAGGCTATCTGACCATTTTAGAGGGAAGGTGGTCTCATCAATTGATTTCATGCCGATGATTTCTGCCGCGGTTCCGCATAGAAAGGCACTATCTGCCTGTTTGAGTTCTCTTGCGGTGATTTGCTTTTCAATACACTCAATATCAAGGCTTTTACAAAGCTGAAGTACAGTCTCACGGGTTATTCCTGGTAAGATATGGCCTAACGACGGTGTATAAAGTTTACCTGATTTTTCAATGAAGATATTTGCACCGGGAGCTTCTGCTACAAACTCGTTTTGATCCAATAATACAGCCTCGTCATAACCACGACCTTTAGCTTCGGTTGTTGCGAGGATAGAGTTTACATAATGGCCGCTCACTTTGGCTTCCATTGGCGTAGATTTCGGATTAGGGCGCTGGTAAGAAGAGATACAAACACGTACCTGCTTATCACCAAGGTATGCACCCCATTCCCAGGCGCAGATCATAATGTTTACACTTGCTGGTTCAGAGAGTGTCATGTTCGGGCTGCAATACACTAAAGGACGGATGTACGCGTCCTTTAGGTTGTTCAACTCCAGTAACTTGTAGGTTTGTCTTACCAGATCGTCCACATTCCAATCAAATGGAATATGCACCAATTCACAAGAACGTTTCAGGCGTTCATAGTGACGCTTAGCCTTGAAAATTCTGGTGCCATTATGTGTATTGTAGGCACGTATTCCTTCGAATACGGCATAGCCATAATGTAACGACTGACTATAAAGATCAGTATTGGCATCCTTTGCAGGAACAAACTCGCCATTTAAGTAAAGCTGGGTAGATGAATTGTAGTATTGCATGGTTTAGGTTGGGATTTCAAAAAGCTGGTTATTAAAAAAGCGCCTCTTTGCTGGGGCGCTTGTAAATATTCTGGTTTAAAATTCTCGTTTACAGCGCCGTGGTCTTCTGAATAATCAGCAGAAGAATATTGTTAATCAGGTTGTTGACGTTGTTGAGAATTGTAGTATTCATGTCGTTTTTATTATCTCTTGTTTCTTGAAATACAATTTAGATTTTGAGAAACGCAACGGCAATAGCAAACGAAAATAAATTGAAAAAAAAATTTAGAGCGTAGAATTAGCCGATATTCAAAATATAAATTGGTGAAACCGTGTTTTTTGATACAAATCGCTAGTGTGAGTATACCAAAAGTGTTTTCGGTATTCGGTCTACATACTATGCTTGCATTATAAAAATTCGGAAATTCTGCGTGAAATGCTGGTGAGTGTAGGAAAATGTGTCAAAATCAGGTAGAAATTTCACGTATAAACCTGTACAACATTCGTGGATTTAGGTCTTGCATTTNNGGTAGATGGAGCAAAAAAAAATCCCCCGAACTTCGGGGGATTTCTAAATGGTTGTGAATTACTTAAAGGGCAACGCCTTCAGCAAGTACCACTATTTTATTTTTCAAAACTTCTACAACGCCGCCTTTGATGTTAAAGGTTTGTTCGTCTGTTTTGTTTTTTATGATAACCGGACCATCTTCTAAAGTTGAGATGATAGGTGCATGGTCTCTCAGGATCTGAAAAGAACCCATCGTTCCCGGTACAGTAACCGCAGTTACTTCTCCTTCAAAAACTTTTTTATCTGGGGTTAATATCTCTAATGTCATAATTATGCGTTTGCTTCGGCAAGGATTTTCTTACCTTTTTCGATAGCATCATCAATATTACCAACTAAGTTAAATGCAGCTTCTGGATACTCATCAACTTCGCCATCCATAATCATGTTGAATGCTTTGATGGTGTCTTTAATGTCTACCAATACACCTTTAAGACCAGTAAATTGTTCCGCTACGTGGAAAGGCTGAGAAAGGAAACGCTGAACACGACGTGCGCGGTGAACAACCAGTTTATCCTCTTCAGATAGCTCGTCCATACCTAAGATGGCGATGATATCCTGAAGCTCTTTGTAACGTTGAAGAATTTCTTTTACACGTTG
>DDAD01000169.1 GCA_002333205.1 Pedobacter sp. UBA2067 | reverse complement strand
AGGGGATTGGGACGTACTTGCTAGGGGGTTGCTAGGTGCTTTGTTCGTGTGGACACCTACCAAACACCTTTTAACCCCCCTTCAACTTACTAGTAAACTCCAGACTAATGCAGCTCCAAGTCTGATTTTTGATCGGGCATGCATAAAGCAAAAAAGGCCTGGACACCACGGTGCCAGGCCTTTTTAAATGAAGTAAGTTTCCTTATTTGGTTGCTTTGGTGAAATTTAGAACTACGTAAGCAGTTGTAGATCCATATTCAATTGGAGATTTTAAAACCATAGCATCACCGCTTGCTGAGAACAGCACCAGGCGGTATCCCTGATCCACATTCTTGGCTTTATCACCATCTTCGAGTTTTTTAAATTGAAAGGTCTGATCTGCCGGGCTTGCTGACCANNAACACAGCCTTCTGCACCTCCAGATAAAATATAACTTCCATTTCCGCTGTTGGTTAAACTCCAGGTACTACCATTGAAGCAGCTTGCAGAAGCCTCACCCAGAAAAGATTTTACTGCTATAGAAGGTACACCTTCGTAACTCACGTTGCTCAATACCCATGTGCCTGTAACATTACCACGCTTTATGGTACTGGCATTCTTGGTAGAGGAACAACTCTGCAACACCATCATAGCACTACATAAAATGGCTGCGATCACTAATATTCTTTTCATAAAATTGTTTTTTCATCATAACTTACACAAATCCTGCCAAAGCGCGGACTAGTTAATTCCGAACCTTAATTTTGTTCATCAAAAGAACGTTTTTTAAAATACACTAAAATGAAAATAGAAACCATTGCCATACATGCCGGGAACTTAGTGAAGAGTAACACAGGTGATGTTACTCAGCCGCTTAGCTTATCAACTACTTTTTTCAGGGATGAAAATGGAGGTTATCCGGGCGGACATATGTATAGCAGGGTAAGCAATCCAAACCGATCAACCCTGGAAAATTTACTTGCTACACTGGACAAGGGTGTAGATTGTTGCGCTTTTTCCTCAGGTAATGCAGCAGGAATGGCAGTATTTCAGGCCCTAAAACCTGGCAGCCATATTATTGCGCCTGATGACATGTACTGGGGCTTCAAAAAGCAGTTGCAGACGATATTTAAAGATTCGTTGGAGATAGATTTCATTGACCTTACAAATGCAGCTGGTGTTGCCGCTTACATTAAGGAAAACACGGTGATGATCTGGATTGAAACACCGTCCAATCCGCTTTTGAAGATTACAGACATCAAGGCTTTGAGCAAAATCACTAAGGAACATGATTTAGTTCTAGCTTGCGACAGCACATTTGCATCGCCGATATTACAGCAGCCAATTACCCTGGGTGCAGACATCGTTATGCACTCTACCACAAAATATATTGGCGGGCACAGCGATGTGTTAGGTGGCGCATTAGTTACCGCGCGGAAAGATGAACTTTGGGAAAAGATTCGTAACATTCAGCAAATTGGCGGTGCAGTTCCTTCTCCTTTTGATAGCTTTCTGCTGGTGCGAAGTATTAAAACACTGCCCTATCGCATGCGTGGGCACTGCAGCAATGGTCTGGCTTTAGCGCAATACCTGGAAAAACATCCACAAATTGAAGCTGTGTATTACCCAGGGTTAACCTCACATCCGCAACATCAAATTGCAAAGGAACAGATGTCTGATTTCGGCGGGATGATGTCGGTATTGATCAAGGGCGGCTTTGAAGAGGCAAAAAAGGTTGTTAATAGCGTGAAGTTATTTGCACAGGCGACTAGTCTGGGTGGCATTGAAAGTTTGATAGAACACCGGGCTTCCGTAGAAGGTCCTGACACAAAAACGCCAGGGAACTTACTGCGGATATCTGTCGGACTAGAGCATGTGGATGATTTGATCGAAGATTTTGATCAAGCACTAAGCTAATTATTATATTTGGCAAATGTATAATTTACAGCAAGGCATCCAAATATTTAACAGCTGAAGATATTTTTTCAGAATTAAATTTTGAACTTGTAANNCTAATCAATACCGGTAAATGGTTTGATTTATTAAGAAGTGGCGAGAGACAGGCTCATTAACCCACTGGCAACCCTCCTAACCCGAGAAGGTGCCAATTCCTGACCAGGAGGCATGGAGCCTCTGGAAAAATAATATTAAACTAAATGAAAACGAACCATCAACGTCTGTTGGCAGTCAGACAGAATCATTTGCCACAATCCAACCTTCTTATCCTTCCTGGAACAAACATTTGCAGAATTGTAGCTGCTGCAGATGGTATGTGCTGTTGCATATCTTAAACTTAAAAATCTTCCTCTTTTGTTAAGCCATTCAATTAGGAAGGCCTCGTAACGGGGTACGCTTTTTTTCAAGAATAATATTAACTAATTTAAAGATATGTCAACTTCATATAAATTTGAAACGCTGCAACTACATGCAGGTCAGGAAATTGATCCAACTACAGGATCACGCGCAGTACCAATTTACCAAACTACATCTTACGGTTTCAAGAATTCAGAACATGGTGCAAACCTGTTTGCATTAAAGGAATTCGGAAACATTTACACCCGTTTGATGAACCCCACAACGGACGTTTTTGAAAAGCGTATAGCCGCACTGGAAGGTGGTGTAGCAGCTGTTGCAGTAAGTTCCGGCCAGGCTGCGCAATTCCTTGCTTTAACGAATATCTTGCAGACTGGCGATAACTTCGTTTCTTCTACACACCTCTATGGTGGCAGTTACAACCAGTTTAAAGTGTCATTCAAAAAATTGGGCATCGAAGTTAAGTTTGCACAAGGCGATAATCCGCAGGACTTTGAAGCCAAGATCGACGAGAAAACCAAGGCGATCTATGTAGAAACTATTGGAAACCCTTCATTCAGCATTCCTGATTTTGAAAGGATCTCCTCCATCGCACAGAAACATGATTTACCACTTATTGTCGACAACACCTTCGGTGCTGGTGGTTATTTATTCAGACCATTGGAACATGGGGCAAATGTTGTTGTGGAATCCGCAACGAAATGGATCGGTGGCCATGGAACCAGCATTGGCGGTGTGATCGTTGACGGTGGAAACTACAACTGGGGCAACGGCAAGTATCCTCAGTTTACCGAGCCATCGGAAGGTTACCACGGACTAGTGTTCAATGATGTTTTTGGAATTGGTGGTCCTTTTGGGAATATACAATTTGCAATTCGTACAAGAGTTGAAGGCTTGCGTGACTTTGGTCCTTCCATCTCACCTTTTAACTCCTTTTTACTTATACAAGGACTCGAAACCCTATCCTTACGTGTACAACGTCATGTGGAGAATGCGCTGGCGTTGNNAGAGCGTAAGCTACCCTGGATTAGAAAGCAGTCCATATCATGCTTTAGCAAAGAAATATCTACAGAATGGTTTCGGTGCAGTATTGTCGTTTGAACTTCATGGCGAAAAAGAACAAGCAATTGCACTTGTAGATAATCTGAAATTGGTAAGTCACCTGGCCAATGTGGGTGATGCAAAAACATTGATCATTCAACCTTCAGCAACAACGCACCAGCAGCTGAGCGCCGAAGAACAGCTCGCCGCAGGTGTAACAGCGACACAACTACGCGTATCGGTTGGTATTGAGCATATAGACGACATCAAAGCTGACTTTGAACAGGCAATTCAAAAGATCTCGAGCACGGAAGTTGTAAGCTAATTTGAAATGAGCGAAGTACAATATTTTAATGCCGCGGAAGGCCTGACACTGGAAAGTGGTAAGCAACTTAAGAACTTCAAAGTTGCTTACCATACCTATGGCAAGTTGAATGCTAAAAAGGATAATGTAATTTGGGTTTGTCATGCGCTTACAGCGAATTCAGATGTTTTTAGCTGGTGGACCGGGTTGTTCGGTAAGAAGGAGTTGTTTAACCCTGAAGAACACTATATCATTTGCGCCAATGTAATTGGCTCGCATTATGGAACCACAAATCCGCTGTCTGTAAATCCAATTACCGGAAACCCCTACTACTTGTCTTTTCCTGAGTTTACCATTCGTGACCTGGTGAAAGCACATCAGCTACTCGCCGCGCACCTCGGTATAGAAACCATCAAAGTACTAATTGGAGGATCCCTTGGCGGACAACAGGCACTTGAATGGGCCATCATGGCGAATAAAGAAATCGAGAATTTAGTATTACTTGCCCGCAACGCGGCCCATTCTCCATGGGGCATTGCCTTTAATGAAAGTCAGCGGCTCGCCATAACAACAGACAGAAGCTTTTATGCGCAAAAAAAGGACGGTGGGAATAAAGGTCTCAAAACTGCACGTAGCATAGCATTATTGTCGTATCGAACATATGAAGCTTATGGGGCTACGCAACTGGAGAGTTCCAATGAGAAAATCAGTGATTTCCGAGCCTCCTCCTATCAAAACTATCAGGGGGAAAAGCTTGTGAAGCGATTCAATGCCTACAGTTATTGGTATCTGACGAAAGTAATGGATAGCCATAACGTTGGACGAGGCAGGCAGAGCATAATAGCTGCACTTGCCGAA
>DDAD01000024.1:221-2663 GCA_002333205.1 Pedobacter sp. UBA2067 | reverse complement strand
GCTCTACCGACTGAGCTATCGCACCTTTTACCGTTTATCTTACTAAACGTTCCCTCGGTTGGGGAATGCAAATGTAGCTTCTTTTTTTTACTCACCAAATCTTTTTATAAACTATTTCATCATACCAACCTAATCACCTGATTCCCTGTGAGAAAAATTTAATCTTAAAAAACATCTTTTCTTCCAAACACAATTAATTTAAAAACTATTATGCATGCATAGAAATATTGTCCACACAATTTCTTTACCTTAGCACAACTAAATAGAAATCTAGCGTAATGGTATTACAAATCCTTTTTATTGCATTCGTCATCGCTGCAATAGCCTTATTTAGCTTCAACTTCAAGAAAGTAATTCGCAACATCCGTCTCGGACGCCCCGTAGATCGCTTCGATCAGCCAGGCGAGCGTCTCAAAGTCATGCTTAAAGTTGCCTTTGGACAAACTAAGATGGTTGCACGCCCTATTCCTGCCATTCTGCACTTCTTTGTTTATGCTGGTTTTATCATCATCAACATTGAAGTATTGGAAATCATGATCGACGGGATCTTCGGCACCCACCGTGTATTTTCCGGATTAGGTGGCTTTTATAACTTCCTGATCGGCTCTTTCGAAATCCTTGCATTTACTGTGTTGGCATCCTGTGTGATCTTCCTGATCCGTAGAAATGTATTGAAGTTAAAACGCTTCCGCGGAGTCGAGATGACGGAATGGCCGAAGTGGGATGCAAACTACATCCTGATCACCGAGATCCTGCTGATGTCTGCATTTCTAATCATGAATGCGGCAGATGCNNCGTGGTTGCTGGTGGTTCCACATCATCGGGATCTTTGCATTCCTGAACTACCTGCCATACTCGAAACACTTCCACATCCTGCTGGCATTCCCGAATACATACTTCTCTTACCTGAAGCCAAAAGGCGAATTCAGCAACATGGAAAGCGTAACCAATGAGGTAAAAGCGATGCTTGATCCCTCCTTCACCCCACCAGCAGCAGAAGCGAGCAGATTTGGTGCGAAGGACGTTAAAGACCTACACTGGGCAAACCTGCTTAACTCCTATACCTGTACCGAATGCGGAAGATGTACTGATGCTTGTCCTGCAAACATGACTGGCAAACTGTTATCGCCAAGAAAGATCATGATGGACACCCGCGACCGTGTGACGGAAGTTGGAAAGAATATCGACAAACACGGACCGGACTACGACGATGGGAAATCCCTTTTGGATGATTACGTTACCCGTGAGGAAATCTGGGCTTGTACCAGCTGTAATGCCTGCACACAGGCCTGCCCAGTGAACATAGACCCACTTGGCATCATTGTCGAATTGAGAAGATACATCGTGATGGAAGAATCACAGGCGCCAGGAAGTTTAAACACCATGATGGGTAACCTGGAAAACAACGGTGCACCATGGAAATACTCTCCTGCCGATCGCTTTAACTGGGCGAACAAAAACTAACAAAAATACTAACCCTATATTTGCGTCAAAGATGACTGAGCAATTGAATTTTGAAGTACCTACAATGGCTGATCTTATCGCCCGTGGTGAAGAGCCGGAAATCCTATTCTGGGTAGGCTGTTTCGGCAGTTACGNNTTACGATGAACGTGCCCAAAGAACAACCCGCGATATTTGCAAGATCCTGCACCATGTAGGCATAAAATATGCCGTACTGGGTACGGAAGAAAGCTGCACCGGAGACCCTGCCAAACGCGCAGGTAACGAATTCCTCTTCCAGATGCAGGCGATGACCAACATCGAAGTGCTTAATGGCTATAACATCAAAAAGATCGTTACGGGCTGTCCGCACTGCTTCAACACCATCAAAAACGAGTATCCCGGATTGGGCGGCAATTATGAGGTCATTCACCACTCTCAACTGATACAGCAGCTTATTGATGAAGGCAAATTACGTGCTGAAGGTGGTGAAAGCTTTAAAGGAAAAAAGATCACTTTTCATGACCCATGTTATTTAGGCCGTGGAAACGGCATCTATGAAGCACCTCGTGCGGCTTTGGAGATGCTTGATGCCCAACTTGTAGAAATGAAACGCTGCAAGGTGAACGGACTTTGCTGCGGTGCCGGTGGTGCGCAGATGTTCAAAGAACCTGAACCAGGTAGAAAAGATGTGAACATCGAACGAGTTGAAGAAGCTTTGGCATTGAACCCGCAGATCGTTGCAACTTCATGCCCATTCTGCATGACGATGATCAACGACGGTGTAAAAATCAAAGATCAGAACGAAAACGTAGATGTCCTGGACATCGCAGAAATCACGGTAAGAGCGAATGGATTGTAACGATCTATATATCACCTCCCTGAATTCCGGTAGTAATGGCAACTGTTACTATGTGGGCAACAGCGAAGAAGCTGTACTCATAGACGCTGGAATCTCTTGTCGTGAAATAGAAAAAAGAATGCTGCGCCTTAACCTTTCC
>DDAD01000024.1:0-207 GCA_002333205.1 Pedobacter sp. UBA2067 | reverse complement strand
GTTCCATGAAAAAGGTTAAGGCGCTTTTCATATCGCATGAGCACTCCGATCACATCAAAGGGGTTTGCACATTAGCAAAGAAATACCAGTTACCCGTATACATCACTTCAGGAACCCTGCGCAACTGCAGGTTCGATCTGAACCCAGGCTTGGTAAAAACCCTGAGTAGCCATAGTAGAACCCAGATTGGCCGATTAACGATAACGG
>DDAD01000131.1:349-4648 GCA_002333205.1 Pedobacter sp. UBA2067 | reverse complement strand
CACCCTTATTAAGGGCCATTGGCAATACCTTATCTACACAGTTCCGCAGCAAACTGGTCAAATCCGCTGTATACACCGGATTGAAATTAAAAGCATCAAATTGAGTTTTAGCCCAGGTAAGTAACTCTTCGAGCAGGTTGTTCGCGTTCCCCAGCTCCTGTTTCATTTTGGACAGATAAGTATGAATTTCTGCAGTAGAGCTGGAGTCAAAATCCATTAAGACGAGATCCAACAGTTGCAGGCTTCCTGAAATCGGATTCCGCAGATCATGTCCAATGATAGAAAGCAGCTTATTCTTCTGCTCATTTGATGCTTGTAATTCAGCGTTAAGGTTTTTTAATGCATTCTCTTGAAACTTACGCGCAGTTACATCACGCATGCTGCCTTCTGTAATAATCTGGCCGCTTTGATCTTTAACCAATCGGGCATTAACAGAAGCATACTTCAATTGTTCGTTGCGCGTTTTTAGTCGTACTTCAAAATCAATTACAGAGCCTTCCTGTTGCAGTAGCTTGACAATGCGCTCGNNGGAATTCAGACACATGTCTACCCATGACCTCGGCCCTGCTATATCCTGAATAGATGTCTATAGATGGTGAGATTTCGGTAACATACCCTTCTTGATCTGTCTGGTAGAACACATCCTGTACATTCTCAAAAATAGCCCGGTACTTCGCCTCACTATGAATCAGGTTATCCTCAATCTCTTTTCTGCTGGTTATATTCTCCATGTGAGATACGTAATGCAAAGGCTCGCCGGAGCGGTCTTTTAGCATTGTAGCCGCCAGCATGACCCAGATTATAGATCCATCCTTATGAATATATCTTTTCTCAAGTTTAATATTTTCCGTCGAGCCGTCGTTGAGCATATCTAGCAAGCGCATGCTTTTCTCCAAATCATCGGGGTGAGTAACTTCCTGCATGGTCATTGCCTGAAGCTCGTCTTCACGATAACCTAGAAATTGACAAAGGCTTTCATTTACCCGAAGCCATTTACCCGAACAGCTAACGATTGCCATCCCGATCAGGGAGTGTTCAAAAGTTTGCCTAAAGCGCTCTTCGCTTTGATAAAGATAATCTTCCAATTGCTTGGCTACTGTGCTATCTGGGTGGTTTGCAATAGATTCCGGCAAATCATTGCGATCAGGAGAAATAGGAAATGTATACGGTCTAAAGTGTTCGTCAGGATCTTGTTCTAACGACAATAACATTCCACTAAGTTCGCCATTGGCTTCGAGCACGGGCTTTGTTCTACACTCAAACCTTCGTTGAACAGTAACATTCTCAAATTTGACGTTTGATATGATTGGTTCCTCCTGCTTCAATAGGGCAGAAAAAACACTTTGCCAGTCAGTTTTTCCGGGCAGAGGCATGTCCTGGAAGAATTTGCCCTCAAAGCTTTCAAAAGGCAGTTGCATCAACTCTGCAAACCGGATGGTCACGCCCAAATACCTTAGATCATGATCTAACAAAAAGGCCATGTTAGGCAGATGGGGTAACGCCATTTTAATAGCGTCGAGGTTATTTGTCATTTGGATCAGAAGCCGATAATCGCCTACAAAGACAAATATATAAAGCTATTTATCTCATTACCTAAAGATAATGAGATAAATAAAAGTTTCTACAAGCAGATTGTTACTTAGGTCAACGAGACTTTGTTAGCAAGCAACTCGTTGTATCGCTCTAAAAGATCAATGTACTTGTCTTTCCAATAATGTTTATTCACGGGATCATCCTGAACCTCTTCTTTAGTAACAGCAGCTACTGTTCGCTTTTTTTCCTTACTAAAGTCCTCCGCGGTAAAAAGGTGCGGTAATTCTACCGAAAAATCGTGATCGATTGCACAGCCGATTCGGTAAATAATTTCGGGTTTCAAATGTGGTTGATTAAACCAATTGTAAACCGAGCGCCTGTTCACATTTGTGAGCCTGGCTACGTCACTGATGGAGTGGCCGTTTCTCCTTACTACCCTTTCTAAAATTTGTCCGTGATGAATCAGCATATTTTTATTAGTTAGTTGGCTTATTAATGATCATTTATCAATTTACATTCATCAACACTTGTACAATACTGTGTAATGAATTTCTCACTTGTGGAAATTTATACTCAACTATTTCCCAGTTTCGGACAACAGTTCTGTGAACCATGTATCCGGGATCGCTTTCACGGTTGTATGCATGCATTTCTGTAGCTAATAAGTCAAATTTTGTACCCTAGAATGATTAAGCTGGAACAGGGAACACCAATAGCAAATAAAAAAGATGAAGATTTGGGAAGTTAAGGTCGTATTGACGAATGAATTCTACAATTTGGGCAAGCTTTTCACCAATAGACATAAAAAAAGCGCATTTACATGCGCTTCTTGGAATTAATGCTTAAACCTGATCGTCAGGCTTGACCTCAGCCCCCTCTTCATCAATCATCATGTGTTCATTACCCGTATTATGTACTGGATCTTCCTTGTGACTTGGCTCTGATTGGGTAGATTCATTACCAGCATTTTGGGATTTTTTATTTGCCGGGTTGCTTTGTTCCTCGTTTTCTTTTGATACGTGTTTTTCTTCTTGATTTCCCATAGTATTAAGTTTTTGTACCTCTTTATAACAGCCAAAGCATGATTTGGTTCGAGAAATTGATGATCTTCCCTAATCTCGCTTAAACCAGCCTTTGATTTTTTTAAAGTAGCTTTGATCATTTTTTTTCTCCTCACTTCCAATGAGATAGGCGAAAGGCTTTAAGGGCTCAATGTGCTCAAATACGATTTTTGTAATTCCCAACAATGGAATGGCCAGGATCATACCCGGAATACCCCATAGCATCTCACCTGCAACTAGTCCTACAATAGTGAACAGGGGATTAATACTGACCTCTGAACCTACGATAAGCGGCTCTAGTAAATAGGTCTGAATAAACTGCACAAACCCGTAAACGAGTAGAATACCGATAACCATATTCATGTCCCCACCCTGAACCAATGACATTGCAATGGTAAGTGCCGTGCCGGTAAGGTTGCCTACAGAGGGTACTATTTCTAGCAGTCCACATAAAATCGCAAAGAAGATGGCATTTTTAATGCCTAGTAGGCTAAATCCAATGCCGTACATCACCCACAGACAAACGATCATCAAAAACAGTCCAGATAGATATTTAACAGTAACCTGCTGGGTGTCATTTAAGATGGTCATTGCATTTTCACGATCCTTCAAAGGAACCAATCGGATAATAAAGCCCTTAAGGCGACCGCGCAGGTATATAAATAAAAAGATGTAAACAAAGACAAGTAAGCTATCCGTTAGAAAACCTGTTATGCCAGACATCAAGCTCGTTGCCATATTCGTCATGGTTCCCGATGAAGTCTTTTGTTGTTCCTTGATGAGTTGATCTTGTTTCTGATGTGAAACACCGAGCTGCTGACTTACAAAATCCTTTACCTGCTCATACTTCTGTGATACCGTCTCTTGCAGTTTTGTGGTATTGCTCGCGATGTCTGACATTTGCCAGCCTACAAATAAGAATACCACAGCGACAAATACAAGTAAAAGTATGATCGCCGCAAGCGTAGATAGTGCTTTGTTTAACCCCTTTCGCTCAAGCCAGCGTGTAACCGGCAATAACAGCATTGACAACAATGCAGCGAACGTAAGTGGGACTAAAAAAGGTTTACCAAAGATGAGGGCGACAACAATCAACAGGATTAATGCGACGATTGCGAGTGCTTTAAATAGTTTTGGGTTCTGCATAGGAAAAGGTTTAGTAAAACAGACCGATGGCTTATAAACATCAGATGCATTTAAAAGGTAAAACGAATGGTTTTGTTTTTAGCTGGTATTTTAAATTCATGATGTAACTTTGAGGGCGATGGAATATTTCAGGGCCCTGCAGACGTTGCTAAAAATTGAACGGGATGAAGACTTTAAACAGTACCAGGCACTTACGGAACGGATTTCTGTAGTTACAAGAAGAGCGACTGGACTTACCTGGTATCCGGTAGCAATCAGAGCTACGGAACTTACCGCCGGAGACTACATAAATGTAGAGTTTGAACGCACAACCCATCATGAACTCAGCCACCAGCTCCGGTTTGGCGCTGCGATAGCACTTTTCTCTAATCACGATTCAAAGAATCGCATCGAGGGAACCATCACTAATATAAATGGAAATAGATGTAAAATTAGTTTTCGGGTAGATGAACTGCCAGAATGGAGTAGTGATGGCAAACTTGGTCTTGATCTCTTGTTCGACAATAACAGCTACAATGAGATGGAGCGGGCCTTAAAAGCTGCAGGTGACACTATCAAT
>DDAD01000131.1:0-215 GCA_002333205.1 Pedobacter sp. UBA2067 | reverse complement strand
CAACACCCGGCACGTTTACGCAATTCCAGAACTTAATGCCAAACAGCAGGAAGCAGTTCATAGCATACTTGCTGCTGAAGATCTGGCGATTGTTCATGGACCTCCAGGAACTGGAAAGACCACAACGATCGTTCAGGCGATCAAGGCCATGCTGAAGAATGACAAACAACAAATACTTGTTGTGGCACCCAGCAACACGGCAGTAGATCTGCTGA
>DDAD01000146.1:3134-40611 GCA_002333205.1 Pedobacter sp. UBA2067 | reverse complement strand
GTGTTAGTGCCTTATATCTGAAAACGGCTTTCCGTGAAACTGGTTCTAACATTACAGAGTACAACAAAGACAAAATTGCGCCGCCTTTTCAGCTTTATGGCGTATGGGGCGCACCAGGTAGCGACCTGAAGTTCGGATTAGGTGTTTATACACCTTTCGGTGGTGCCATGCACTGGGATGAAGACTGGTCAGGTAAATATGCAGTAACCTCATTGGACCTTCAGGCCATCTACATTCAACCTACCGTGAGTTACAAGATCACTGATAAGATCGGTATTGGTGCCGGACTGGTTTATGCACTCGGAAAAGTTGATTTGAGAAGAGCTATTCCAATTACATTATTTAACGGCCAGTCGAGTACGGCTAAGCTTAAAGGTACTTCAGCTGATCTTGGCTGGAATGCTGGTGTTTATTTTAAAGNNAGATGTTATTGAAGGTTTATCTATTGGTGTTACGCACCGTTCACAGGTAACGGCTAAGGTTACCGACGGAGATGCAATCTTCGTTGTTCCTGAAGTTTTAGCCTCAGGATTTCCGACAAAGTTTAACGCAGAACTTCCTTTGCCTGCAACAACTAGCATCGGTTTTGGATACAGCGTTTCTCCGAGCACTACGCTTGCATTGGATGTAAACTGGGTAGCCTGGAACAAATACAAAGAACTTGCTTTCGATTACAACAATAATGAGAGGATTGAAAACACCAAATCACCACGTAATTACAAAGATGCAGGTGCAATCCGCTTAGGTGTGCAACACCAATATAACGAGCAATTCACCGTTAGAGCGGGTGCTGGTTATGCAATTACGCCGGTTAAAGATGGCTATGTAACACCCGAGGTTCCAGATGCAAACCGCGTGATCTTGAGTGCAGGTTTTGGTTACCAGCCAACTGAAAAACTCGGCATTGATTTCTCATTTCTTTATGAGAATGTTAAATCAAGAACACAAACCAACATAGAAACCGGACTTGCAGGTGACTTTAAAACTGCTGTTTATATTCCTGGTATTTCTGTTTCTTACAAATTCTAATCGTTCTCCATAATGAAAAACATGATGAAAAAAAATTATGTAGCTAAAAGCCTGTTGGCATTAGTTGCAGCCGGAGCTATCGCATCCTGCAAACCTAGTTTACAAGAAAATATTCCAAGCAACGGCGAGGTTAATTTTAGCCGTTATATAGCAGTAGGTAACTCACTTTCTGCGGGTTATGCTGATGGCGGCTTATACCTGGAAGGGCAGCAAAATTCCTTTCCTGAGATTCTAGCGAAGCAGTTCAAAGCAGTAGGTGGTGGTGATTTCAACTCCCCGTTTTTTACTGAAGCACAAGCCAATGGTTCTGGTTACGCACAACTGAGTGGCTTCACTGCTACAGGAAGTCCGGTAACCGCTACCATCACAAATAGTCTGGCTTATGTTGCTCCAGGTAAGTTTGCCAAGTATGAAGGTACCTTCAACAATTATGGCGTACCGGAGATGAAGGTAGCTTATTTGGAATCTAGAGGTTATGCGGCCAGCAATCCATTTTTTGCACGGATACTCGGTTCTGCAGATGCAAACAGCAGTTATATGGACCTGGTTGGAAAGCAGGAATTTACCTTCTTTAGCTTCTGGGAAGGGCAAAATGACATTTTAGGATTTGCTTATTCTGGTGGCTCACAACCCTTAACGCCAGTTACACAATTTCAGGCTTTGTACAACAGGGCTGTTAATACCCTTGTGGGGATTGATGCAACTAAACCTAGGCAGGGTGTTCTGGGTACCGTTGGAGATGTACTTGCAATTCCGTATTTCAATGTAGTAACCCTGAAAGCATTGCAGGCTGCAGTAGCAGCAGCTGCACCAGCTGCGGGACCAAAGGCAACGTTGTATGTAAGAACTGGTTCGAATACAACCGTTGCAGCAGACTCGACCTTCAAATTTACGCTACCATTAAGCTCATCTGGATTAGTTGGTAAACCGGATGCTGCAGGTAGACCATATGGTTTGCACCCACAAAATCCAATTGCCAGCAATTGGGTATTAGATCCTGCAGAACAAGCGTTGATCACCACCCGTACGAATGAATACAATGCAATTATCAAGCAAATTGCCTCGCAGAAAAAACTTGCGCTTGTAGACATTGATGACCTGTTAAGTCAGTATTATACCCCTAAAATGGTAAACGGTGCTGCGGTTAGCACAGCGTTTATTACAGGTAACCTGTTTTCATTGGATGGTATCCATTTAACGCCTTTTGGTAATGCGATTACTGCTAATGCATTTATTAAGGCGATCAATCAACAATATAAAGCAAGTGTTCCGATTGCAAACGTTGCACACTACAGAGGCGTGAAGTTCCCGGGTGCTAATCCGGCCTTTTAAAGCAACAATTAAGGTTATTAAAAAGCCCTGGCGATTTTTCGTCAGGGCTTTATTTTTGGGCTTACGATTTCATTGTAACACCGCTGTTCAGCATGTAGGCTATTTCTTTAGCTGTGCTTTAAATACCTTTTCCAGTTTTTCGAGTTTGGGTTGAATAACCAACCGGCAATAAGGATCATTCTTGTTCTTGTTGAAATAGTTCTGATGGTAAGGTTCAGCAACATAAAACTTTTGGGCGGCTGTAATTTCTGTAACGACTGGTTTACCGTAGGCATTCGACTTATTCAGCGCCGCTTTGTATCTGGCTGCAATATCTTTTTGTGCGGCATCGTGATAAAATACCACGGAGCGGTACTGTGTGCCAACATCAGCACCTTGTCGGTTCAGCGTTGTGGGATCATGACTTTTCCAAAAAATTGCAAGCAGTTCTTGATAGCTGATCTTAGCCGGGTTGAAGGTGATTTCGGTAACCTCCGCATGTCCGGTGGTTCCGGTGCAAACATCCTCATAGCTCGGATTCACAACATCGCCGCCTTCATAGCCAGACTTAATGCTTACCACGCCATCCAGGCGCTGAAACAATGCTTCTGTGCACCAAAAGCAGCCCATGCCGAAAGTGGCTTTTTGAAGTTTCGGCTGCTGCGCGTTTGTGCTGCCAATAAAAAGAAAGCATAATAATATAAAAGAAAGGTATTTCATGGTACACTCCAGGCTTTATTGCGCCTCTATCAAAGTTACGTATCCTGAAGGTGTAGCGGATTCGGGTCTGCAGTTAAAGCTCTAAACATGACAAACAGTTGATTAATTTAACTGTTGTGGAGAAATGTTAATAACTTAACATGTTTGTTTTTAAATATTTAAATGGTTCGAAAATGAAGTATTAACATTTCCGTATATTGTTTTATAGTTTTGACAAACATTACAAACACAGTAACATTATGTCTACACCGTATATACCATGCCTGGACCTTGGCTCTTACATCAATGGTACCGAAGCGCAACGCAAAACCTTTTCTGATGAACTTGGACGTGCTTTCAACGATTCTGGTTTTGTAACCATCACCAACCATGGTGTGAGTCAGGAATTGATTGATCAGCTATATGAAAACATCAAAGCAGCGTTTGCACTAACGCCTGAGCAGAAGAGCCAGTATGAGAAGCCTGAGCTAGCTGGTCAGCGTGGCTACACCAGTCCTGGAAAAGAAACCGCAAAAGGCGCGAAGACAGCAGATTTGAAAGAGTTCTGGCAAATTGGTCAGGAGGTTACGGATGGTGATCCAATTAAAGAAATGTACCCGGATAATGTTGTTTTAAAAGAGGTGCCTGATTTTAACCGTGTAACCGGCGAGATCTACAAAAAGCTTGAAGAGAATGGCAAACATCTTTTAAGAGCAATTGCGACTTACCTTGGTTTAGAGACGAACTACTTCGATCAGCACGTGCACAATGGAAACTCCATCTTGAGGGGTATTCACTACTTCCCAATTGAAAACCCGGAAGCGATTGCTCCGGATGCAGTGCGCGCGGGTGCTCATGAAGANNAGTGCAGACGGACTGGAAGTATTGACACGCAGCAATGAGTGGTTGCCAATTAAAGCGCATCACTCAGATATCGTGGTGAACGTGGGGGATATGCTTCAGCGCTTAACCAACAACAAGCTCAAATCTACCACTCACCGTGTGGTTAACCCGCCGGTGGAGCTGATGAAGACGTCAAGGTATTCTGTGCCTTTCTTCCTGCACCCACGTTCGGATATGGATTTAACTTGTTTGGAGTCGTGTATCGACGAAGCACATCCAAAGGCTTTCAGTGATATGACAGCAGGTGAGTATCTGGATGAGAGATTGAGAGAGATTGGTTTGAAGAAATAAGATTTTCAAATACGATTTATAATAATAAAAAGACCAGCATGAATCCATGCTGGTCTTTTTATTATTGCGCGTGTTTGCTGTTATTATTTATCTATCGCCTTATTAATCACGTCCTGAATTCTTCCGCGTACGGATAGCTTAGAAAGCTGGTCGGAAACCAGAGGGTGTACCCTGTTCGAAAGGAACACGTAAACCAATCCTCTGGCAGGGTCAACCCACACGCAGGTTCCGGTGTAGCCCGTGTGACCGTAGGTCATGTTGGACGCGAGTTCTGAAGGGTATTTTTTTGTGGTATCCGGATCCCATCTATCGAAACCCAAGCCTCTGCGACTTACCGCAGATTGTTTAGCGGTAAACATGTTTACCGTTTCAGGTTTGAAGTATTGTTCGCCGCCATAAGTCCCTTTATTTAAGAGCATTTGATACAGAATGGCAACATCGTTTGCACTGGCGAATAATCCGGCATGGCCGGAAACCCCACCTACCATCGCTGCACCCTGATCATGTACGTAGCCTTCCAATAGGGTTTTACGGAAGTAAGTATCGTTTTCTGTCGGAATAATCTGTTCTTTAGCGAAACGGTTTCTTGGCAGGAAGCCTGCGGTCTGCATTCCAAGGGGTTCATAGAATTGCTTTGCCACATATTCGTTTAAAGGCTTACCGCTTAAACGTTCTACCATATCCTTCATCACGTACATACTGATGTCGCTGTACACATATTTACCGCGGGTTTTAATGGGTGAGTTCAGCATCTGTGGCCACATCACATCCTCAAAGTAGTTTTTGCGCATGTAATAGCCATCTGCAACTTTAGTGGGATATGCTGCAGAGGAGTCGGAGCTATGATCGGCAGCCTTAACTGCGTTGTAAAAAGGGATAAATGGAATAAATCCAGCCTGGTGCAGCATCACCTCCCGAACGTGGATGTTGTTCATCGGACTTGTGCGTGCTCTGGGAATATAGGCGCCTACGTTCGTGTCAAGGTTTAGCTTTTGTTGTTCAAACAAGCGCATAACCGCCGGGGTTGTTGCAGATGTTTTTGTTACAGAAGCCAGGTCAAAGATGTCGGTGATCTTTTCGGCAGGTCCGTTGGTATAAGTGTGATTGCCGTATGCTTTGTTAAAGATCACCTTGCCATCCTTAGCGACAAGTACAACCATCCCTGGTGCTGCTTTTCCGCGGATAGCCTCTGCAGCGATCTTGTCAATATCCTTCAGGTCGTCTGCATTTACCCCTGCATCTTCAGGCAAGGTGTATTTCAGGCGGGTGACTTCTGTGTTAAATCCTGAACCAAGCGTGTATTTGGCAGAGTAAGCAGTTTTCAGTTTACCTGTAGCCGCGATGCCTCCGAAGATCACTTGTGGAACAAGGGCAGCAGCCTCTGTGTCTGACGCTGGCGTCCATATAATTGGGGCTTCCAGCATGTCAAAAGATGCCAGTGCATTACCGTTGCCGAAAAGCGCAACAATAACTTCTTTGCTTTTGGCCAGGGTGTTGATAAAGTTGATGTATCTCGCATTGTTACTTTCTCCGGAGGACAATGATACGACTACCGTGCTGTAGTACTTCAGGTCGTCTTCCAAAAAATTCAGATCCCGCTGGTCTTTGTAATCCGCGGCATTAAAGGCTGTTACTTTGGTGTATTTGTTCAGCATGCTGTCAATAACCTGCTGCTGCGGTAAACCTAAATTCACGGAAGCGACTTTCTTTTTGTCAAGTCCTTTAACGGGGATCAGCTGGTCGTGGTTGTTCAGCACCACCGTGCTGTTGATGATACTGTTAATCGCTGTTAAGCGTTGTTGGTTGGTCTTATGATCCTGTGCGCAGGCATTAAAAGTGGTTAGTGCTAATATTGATAATAGGAAAACATTCAGGACCTTATTTCTTCTCATATACTTTCTCTCCGTTGATATAGGTTTTTAAAACTTGTGTGTTCAGGATTTTAGAATCATCATCGCTCATGATGTCGTGGTCAAGGATGATGAAGTCGGCAAATTTGCCTTTTTCCAGACTGCCTTTTTCCTTTTCTTCGAAATTGGCTTTTGCGGCCCAGATGGTCATGCCGCGAAGTGCTTCAATTTTGGTTAATGCATTCTCCATCTGAAACCCGGCTGCAGGATAGTTCTTCGCGTCTTTTCTAGCGGTTGCTGCGTAGAAGGTAAACAGGGGATTGATGTTTTCAACCGGGAAGTCCGTTCCCAATGGCAGCCATCCGTTCTGTTGAAGGAGCTGCTTGTAGGCATATGCGCCTTTCACGCGTTCGTTGCCCAGGCGTTCTGCGGCCCAGTACATGTCTGACGTTGCATGGGTTGGTTGCACAGAGGGCACTACTTTAGCTTTGCCAAATAGGGCGAAGTCTTCAGGCGCCACCACCTGTGCATGTTCAATGCGCCAGCGGGCATCATTTGTGCCGCCCAGCACTTCATTGTAAATCTTTAAAATGGCCCGGTTAGCCGAGTCTCCGATTGCGTGTGTACACATCTGGAACTTATTGCGAGCGATCTTTTTAGCCACTTCTTTGAAGTGCTCTGGTTTGCTCAACAGAAATCCCTGTTTGTTCGGCATATCGCTGTATGGATGTAACAGGCACGCACCTCTGGATCCCAGAGCACCATCAGCATAAACCTTGAAGGAGCGTACATTTAATCTGTCCGTTTTAATGGCGCCTCTTTTAAACAGATAATCGTAGTTTTCTTTCTTATCCGACAGCATCAGGTATAAACGCATTTTTAGCTTATTTGACGCCTGTAGTCCTTCGATGAATTCCACCAGTTGTGCATCCACACCGCAATCATCTATGGTCGTTAAGCCTGCAGCAAAGCAGTTCTTTTGGGCATCAAGCAGGATCTTTTCCTGCTGTTCTGCGGTAGGGGCGGGAATTTTCGAGGATACCAGATCCACTGCGTTATCAATCAGTAAGCCTGTAGGCTTTCCATTACTTTCTACGATGTCGCCTCCGGTAAGTTCATAGCTTGCTTTGATCCCTGCAGCATCCAATGCTTTTTGATTGGCGATGGCTGCATGGCCATCAATGCGGGTAAGTAGCACCGGTTGGTTCGGGAATAGTTTATCTAATGCGCTTTTGTCGGGGAAGGTTTTGTTTGGCCAGTCGTTCTGATCCCAGCCACGGCCGATCAGCCAGCCTTCGGGATGAGCTTTTGCGAAGGCTGCCAGTTTGCTGCATACTTCTTCCCAGCTTTTGGTGCCGGTGAGGTCTGCGGTTTGCAGGCTTTCGCCGTAGCCGTAGAAATGCGCATGGGCATCGATGAAGCCAGGGTAAACAGCCTTGCCACCAGCATCAATCCGTTCTGCAGCATGGTATACTTTTTCAATGTCTGTGTTGCTGCCAAGTTCAATGATCTTGCCGTCCTTTACTGCAAATGCTTCTACAGTGTCGAACTTGTCGTTCACCGTATAAACCTTAGCATTATAGACAATTAGGTCTGCTTTTTTGCCCATGCAGCTAAAAAGCAGCATGCTGCACAGCAGCAAGGTAGCGTTAAGTTTGTTCATGTTGATAAAGGTATTAAAAGCTTGTTCGGCCTGCGTCATATAACACCTATTATAGAAAAGAAGTTACAGTTAAGGCTAATAATCGCTAAATTAGCGACTTTACCGGAGATTTAAATGTCAGATATAATACAACTCCTACCCGATAGTGTTGCCAATCAGATTGCTGCCGGGGAAGTGGTTCAAAGACCCGCATCAGCAGTAAAGGAATTGCGNNTCGATGCAGGTGCGAATAAAGTACAATTAATCCTTAAAGACGCAGGAAAAGCATTGATCCAGGTGATTGATAATGGCTGCGGCATGAGTGTTACCGATGCGCGTATGTGTTTCGAGCGCCATGCGACCTCCAAGGTCCGTAAAGCAGCAGATTTGTTTGCGATCCGGACGATGGGTTTCAGGGGGGAAGCTATGGCTTCTATCGCGGCAATTTCGCAGGTGGAGATGAAAACCCGCCGTCATGAAGACGAGATCGGCACCATGATTGAAATTGAAGGTGCTACCTTCATCAAACAGGAACCCTGCGCTACACCTGCAGGAACCAGTATTTGCATCAAGAATCTTTTTTATAATACCCCAGCCAGAAGGAACTTCCTTAGGAGCAACCCGGCGGAAATGCGTCACATCATTGATGAGTTTCAAAGGATCTCCATGGCCAATCCGCACATCGCGTTCAGCTTGCATAGCGACGGACAGGAGATCTACCGCCTGCCAGCTTCAGGCTTGAAACAGCGGATCGTACACCTGTTGGGGAATAACTATAACGAGCGTCTGATTCCCGTGGAGGAAGAGACCTCGATCATCAACCTGAAAGGTTTTATCGGTAAGCCACAGTTCGCCAAGAAAACCCGGGGCGAGCAGTTTTTCTTTGTAAATAACCGCTTTATTAAGGATGGTTACCTGAACCATGCGGTTACCAAAGCCTATGAGGAATTACTAACTGAAGAGAACTTTCCACTGTATGTGCTTTTCATTGATATCGATCCAGCCAAGATTGATGTGAACGTGCACCCTACAAAAACGGAGATCAAATACCTGGAGGAGAAATCCATTTATGCAATTATGCACTCTNNAAACGATCTTTGGGACGCTTTAACATCAGTCCAAGCATCGACTTTGACCAGGAAACCGGATTCAGTAGCATGATTAGCCTGAAGAAGCCTGAAGATATTGTACCACCAACCATTAACTTCAATCCGGATTTTAACCCTTTCGGGCAAAGCAATAATATGCCACGTGAGTACGCCTATCAAAGCTCAGGCGAATACAAGCCTGCTGTTAGTAAAAACTGGGGCTCACTATACGAAATTGTAAAGCACCAACCGCAGGAACAGTCGGCTCTTGAACTGGAGCCGGAGGGTGAAGATGAACAACTTGCGCCAGTGCAGAAGCAATTGATGCAGGTGCACAACAAGTACATCATGTCGCAGATTAAGTCTGGTATTATGGTGATTGATCAGCAGGCGGCACATGAGCGTATTCTTTATGAACGTTTCCTGTTGCATCTGGAAGATCGTAAGGGTGCCTCGCAGCAAAGTCTGTTTCCGCAGACGGTGACTTTGAGTCCGAATGACTTCGAGCTTGCCAAGAGCCTGCTCGACGATATTAAGAGCTTAGGCTTTGAAGTGCGCGAGTTTGGCAAAAACACGTTGGTTATTGAGGGTATCCCTGTAGATCTTGGAAGTAACAATTTCAACGAGACACAGCTTTTTGAACACCTAATTGAAGGTTTTAAAAACTCCCAACAGGAATTGAAGTTAGATAAACGGGATGCACTGGCCAGAAGTATGGCAAGGAACAGCTCCATTAAAAGTGGTGTATCCCTGGAGCAGGAAGAGATGAATACGTTGATTGAGCAGTTGTTTGCGTGTAAAACGCCAAACTTCAGCATCAGTGGTAAACCGGTGATACAAACCATCGGACTTACAGAAATAGACAAAAAATTTGACCGATAAACATGAATAATATCCAGATCCCACCAGTAGTTAAGAACCTGCTGATCATCAATATTCTTTTCTTCGTTGCGACCTGGGTGATGCAGTCGAAAGGCATAGATCTGGCCTATTATTTAGGTGCTTTCTATTTTGATTCACCTTTGTTTAAGATTTGGCAGCCCATCAGCTACATGTTTATGCATGGCGGCTTTACACATATTCTATTCAATATGTTTGCCCTGTACATGTTTGGAAGTGTGCTGGAGAACCGGTGGGGACCAAAAAGATTCCTTAACTTTTACCTGATTACGGGCTTAGGAGCGTTAGCACTACAGCTTTTAGTACAGTCTATAGAGGTTTACAACATTACTGGTTCCATTGTAAATCATGGTGCAGTGACGATAGACCTTGCGGAGGGTATGGCAGGAGTAAACCTGCCTGGACTTACGCGTGAACAGGGGCAGACTTTACTAGGGATTTATATTGGTCCGATGGTAGGTGCCTCTGGTGCTATCTTTGGCCTGCTCGTTGCTTTCGGAATGTTGTATCCGAATGTGGAAATGTACATCATGTTTATACCGGTACCTATTAAAGCAAAGTACATTATGCCGGTATATATCGTTATAGAATTATTTCTGGGTGTTGCGAAGTTCCAAGGCGATTCGGTTGCGCACTATGCGCACCTGGGCGGTGCCTTACTTGGTTTCATTCTGGTAAAGATCTGGAAAGATAGGGATAGACACACTTATTACGATTACTATGAATAACGGCCTTATTGAAGATTTGAAGTACAAAGTTTTTCGTTCAGGTAACCCGATATTCTTATACATCGGGCTGAATGCGATTGTCTTCATTGTGACAGCATTACTGGGCGTATTGCTGTTTCTTTCTGGAAATGGTTCAGGCGGCATCGCTGGTTTTGTTGGAGAATACTTTGCCTTTCCAGCTGATGTGACGGCATTGCCGCTGCGGTTTTATACGCTGCTGACCTACATGTTCTTCCATGACAACTTTTTCCACCTACTTTTCAACATGTTGTGGGTTTACTGGCTGGGGCAGATTTTCATGAACTTCATGAATAGCCGGCAGTTTCACTTCATTTACCTTGCAGGAGGTATCTGTGGCGCAATCCTGTTTACGGCAGCATTCTATGCATTTCCGGTTTTTCGTCCTTCTATTCCAACGGCACACCTCATTGGTTCTTCCGCAGCAGTGATTGCCATTGTTACGGCAACAGCCACGCTGGTGCCGGATTACGAGATCCGCATGCTTTTCCTGGGCAATGTGAAACTAAAGTATCTGGCATTGGCCTACATCCTTTTATCGATCATCGGCGTTGGATCAGGAAATGCTGGTGGCAATATTGCCCATGTCGGTGGAGCGATATTCGGATTTGCCTACATCAAAATGCTTCGTAGCGGCACAGACTGGAGCAATTTGTTTAAGAAAAAGCCAAAGCTGAAAGTGGTTAAAAACAAAGCATATAATCCTTCTTCATCAAAATCCGGCTCAACTATTGCACAAAGTGAGATCGATGCCATCTTAGATAAAATTTCTAAATCAGGCTACGATAAGTTAAGTAAAGAGGAGAAGGAAACTTTGTTCAAAGCCAGTAATCATTAAATGAAACGAAGGAAAATAACCCTTTTAGATTTTTTAGTAAGACTGCTGGCGCTGGGATTGATCATTGCATTGATTCTGGGGAGCATTGCTGGTTACGTGGATCCACGTAAGAGCAAGTACATCCCTTTCTTTGGTCTTGCATACCCTTATATCTTGCTTGTAAATATATTTATGGTTTCCTGGTGGCTCATTCGCAGGCGTTGGGTGTTCGCATTCCTTAGCGTGCTGATCATTGGCCTGGGCTGGAATGCATTGACCGCTACTTTTCGGTTTACCGGCGAAGAAGGGCAGGGACCTAAAGCGGACACCGGACTGGTAAGAATGATGACGTATAACGTACATGGTTTTCGCCCTTATGACGAAGGGAATGGTGATTCCGTGAAGAGTCAGATATTGAACCTGATTAAAGCGGAGAACCCCGACGTGATTGCAATCCAGGAGTATTTTACGCGGCAAAAAGGCAGCTTTGATATGACCGACAGTCTGCAGGACATTCTAAAAACACCTTATTTCTATTTTTATCCGACTTCTGAGAACGATTATGAATCCAACGGTCTGGCGATCTTTTCGAAATATCCGATTAAAGATAAAGGTGTAATCGAGTTTGATGGTAATCATGGTGGTAATACCAGCATCTGGGTAGACTTGAAAATTAAGAATAGTACGCTGCGCGTTTACAATGTACATCTTCAGAGCATCTCCTTTGGGCCGAAGGATTATAAGTATATCAGTAAAGTGCGGGAGCAGATGGACCCGGAATTGCGGCCTTCAAAGCGCATCCTTTCTATGCTGAACATGGCTTTTAAAAAACGCAGCAGACAGGTGGACATCATGAAGAAACATATGGATTCTTGTACCACTGCTTTCCTGATTGCCGGCGACTTTAACGATACGCCTGCATCTTACGCAGTGACGCAGCTGACCAATAAAATGAATAAGAGTTTCGACGAACAGGGGAAAGGCTTGGGCCGAACCTACAATGGTAAATTCCCGAACTTTCAAATTGATTATATCGCAACAACAAAAGACATAGAGATCGTTAACCACCTGGTGAGGAATGCCAGACTTTCTGACCATTTTCCAGTGCGGGCCGATCTCCGAATGAACCCTTAATATTTTAGGAATATAATTTTAATCCAATGATAAACGGCTTACAGCTTTACAATACTTTATCTAGAAAAAAAGAGCCATTTGAGCCTCTGAACAGTCCTAATGTCGGGATGTATGTATGTGGCCCTACGGTGTACAGTGATGTCCATTTAGGGAACTGCCGTACCTTCATTTCTTTCGACCTGATTTTCCGGTACCTTAAATATTGCGGCTATAAAGTGCGTTACGTGCGCAACATCACCGATGCGGGACACCTTGAAGGCGATCGTGATGAGGGTGATGATAAGTTCGCGAAAAGAGCAAAGCTGGAGCAACTGGAACCAATGGAGATTGTACAGAAGTACACGCTGGGTTTCCATGATGTATTGGGCATGTTCAATACCTTACCGCCGAGCATTGAACCTACCGCTACTGGTCATATTATAGAGCAGATTGAGATGGTAAAGGAAATCATGGCTAACGGCTTTGCCTATGAGATTGGTGGTAATGTGTATTTCGATGTCGAAAAATACAGTGAAAAGTACAACTACACGATTTTAACAAACCGCAACCTGGAAGACATGCTGCACAATACACGTGCCTTGGGTGGACAGGACGAAAAACGTGGTCGTCTGGATTTCGCTTTGTGGATTAAGGCGAAGCCGGAGACGCTCATGCAATGGCCATCGCCATGGGGTATGGGCTTCCCGGGCTGGCATATTGAATGCTCGGCCATGAGCTCCAAATACCTGGGTCATGAATTTGACATTCATGGTGGGGGCATGGACCTGGCAGCAACGCACCATACGAATGAAATTGCGCAGTCTGAGGCATGCAATCATGTACAACCCGCGAAATACTGGATGCATACCAACATGTTGACGGTAAACGGCGCCCGCATGTCCAAGAGCGCAGGTAACGGCTTTTTACCGCATGAGCTTTTTACGGGTACCCACCCGCTGCTTAAAAAGGGCTTTAGCCCGATGACTGTGAAGTTCTTTATGCTTCAGGCGCATTACCGAAGTACGCTGGATTTCTCCAATGATGCTTTAGATGCTTCTGAAAAGGGTTTCAAAAGGCTGATGAATGCTGTTCATGTAATGGATAAGCTCGTGGCAGATGCTGAAGGTCAAAGCGACTTTGATATTGCGAGCATCAAGGAAAACTGTATCGCAGCGATGAACGATGATTTCAATAGCCCAGTGGTGATTGCCGAGTTGTTCGAAGCGGCACGAATCATCAATACGGTGTATGATGGTAAGGGTCGGATCAATGCTGCGGACCTGGAGCTGCTGAAAAGCATCATGAAGGACTTCCTTTTTGATGTATTCGGATTGAAAGACGAGGACGCTTCCAATGAGGAACTCAACTCGGTGCTGGACCTGGTTATCGACATCCGTCAGGCTGCCAAAGAGAACAAGGACTATGCTACTTCAGACAAGATCAGGATCGGTCTTCAGTCTATGGGTATCCTGTTAAAAGACAGCAAAGAGGGAACTACCTGGAATAAAATGTAATACAAACCTTATATTAGCGCAAATAACGAAGATTATGATGTTGAAGAATATATTTACCACTGTTGTAGCGACTACGATTGCACTGTCGGGCTTTGCCCAAAAGAACGATGGCACAACCAAATCGCTGGTTAACACAGAGAAGGAATTCGCTGCAAGCGTAGCGAAGAACGGTACCAGGGCTGCGTATACACACTATGCTGCTGCAGATGCGATAACATTCGCACCAAACCCGGTAAATGCGAGAGAGCACCATGCGAAGTCGGAGGACAGCAAAGGATTAAGCTGGACACCCGCGTATGCAAGGGTTTCCAAAAGCGGAGATTGGGGTTTCACTACCGGTGCCTACATCTTCGAAGGGGCGGAGAAGACCTATGGAGATTACCTAAGCATCTGGAAAATGGTGAACGGTAAATGGCAGTTAGCGCTTGACCTGGGTACTACCCACAACAAGCCATTGAACAAGGTGACCACCAAGTTTATTGAGCCAAAGGAATTTTCAAAGCCGCAATACACCAACGATAAAGACATCGCAACAGGTAGAGGTATTATCCTGACTACAGAGAAAACACTGGAAACCTCATTGAAGTCTTATGGTATAGCTGCATTCTCTGGCTTCCTGAGCAACGACGCACGATTACTGTTCCCGGGGCGTGAGCCGATCATTGGAAAAGACAATATGTTAGCGTTCTACAACAGCATGGTAAGCAAGATCTCGTTTAAAACAACTAAGGCTGATAAGGCGCTTGGTGGTGATCTTGCCTATACTTACGGGGTGGCAACGATCGACTATAAAGCAGACCTTAGAGAAAGCTTCCACTACGTAAACATTTATGAGCGTCAGCCAGACCATAACTGGAACCTGATCTTGCAGATTTATACGCCTGCAGAACGTTAATACACGTAATTCATAGAAAAGGGTTTCTTATTCATTTAAGGAACCCTTTTCTTTTTACATAGGCAATCAACCATTTAAAGAGCTTTTCTACGTTATGCTATACAGCGCCAGGTATTATTAGGATGTCTCGAATTATCACGCTAGAAAGCGATTGAAAGGACTTCATATAAACAGTTATCTAAATACATGAAAAAACATTACTTATTTATCGCCCTCGCCGCACTGAACCTTACTGCATCTGCTCAGAAGTTTGACCTGCAAGGCCATATGGGTGCACGCGGCCTAATGCCGGAAAACACGGTGGGTGGAATGCTTCGAGCGCTGGACCTCGGTGTAACCACTTTGAATATGGATGTGGTTATTACCAAAGACCGTCAGCCGGTGCTGTCACATGAGCCGTATTTCAATCATGAATTCTCGCTTACCCCGCAGGGGAAAGAGATCACCCTGAAGGATCAGAAGAACTACAACATCTTCAAGATGGACTACGAGCAGGTGAAGAAGTTCGACGTTGGAAGCAAGGTGCACAACCGCTTTCCGGGGCAGCAGAAATACAAAGCATACAAGCCACTGCTGGCAGAAGTGATAGATTCTGCTGAGGCGCATGCAAAAGCAACGAAGCGCGCTAAGCCATACTATAACATTGAAACCAGCCTGATCCGTAAAGGTGATGTGGAATTTCAACCTGAACCTTCGGAGTTTGTAGAGCTGATTATGGCTGTGGTGAACGAGAAGAAGATTAGTAAACGAGTAATGATCCAGTCGATTGATATGCGCGCCCTGCAGTACCTGCATGAGCACTATCCGAAGATCAAGACCTCACTGGTGATTGATGAGAAAGTAGATTTTGAGCAGAATATAGAAACACTTGGGTTTAAGCCAACGGTTTATAGCCCATACTATGTGCTGGTAGGAAAGAGCCTTGTAGAGCGTTGCCATGATATGGGGGTAAAGATTATTCCCTGGACAGTGAACTCCCTGAAAGATCTAAACTACCTGATTGGACTTGGGGTAGACGGTGTGGTATCGGATTTTCCAAACATCTACCAGATGGTGAAACCTACTGGTAAGAAAAAGTAGCGTACAAACAAAAGCGCCTGATCATCATCTGATCAGGCGCTTTTGTTTTGGAGGTGTATGGTGCTATTTCGCAGCTCCCTTTGTCCATATTTTTAGATCACCACAATCGGTGAATTCTTCATCGATCTTGATGTAAGTATTCTCGCGTCGTTTTTCAAACCATTCGCTAAGTACCTTGTCCATCTTCTGTTCCTGAGCACGTTCCTTGAACTTCGCGTAATCCTGTTCCAGGTTACCTTTGTGTGGTGGAATTTTAGACTTCAGTAAGATGATCTTGTAACCTTCTTTACCATCCTGACCAGTAAAAGAAATTGGTTTAGATACGCTACCAACTTTCATGGTATCAATTACCAGGAAGTCGCCAGGCTCAATCTTATCAGCAGGAATGTATGTTGTTCTTGCCGTTACGTTGTCAGAATACAACTTCATACCGCCATTATACTTGCTTTCTTTGTCATCTGAATAAAGGNNACCTGTAGGATGTGGTATCCGAACTCCGTTTCGAAAACTGGAGAAACATCACCAGCTTTAAGCTTAAATGCCCATGCGGTGAATTCTTTCGCCATTACAGTTCTGTCGAAGAAACCAAGGTCACCACCATCTCCAGCTGATCCAGGGTCTTCAGAGTAGGTTTTAGCGAGGAAGCCAAAATCTTCACCGCTCTTCACACGCAGTCTGATCGCATCAAGCTTGTCATAATACCTTTGTTTTTCAGCTTTTGTTAATTCCGGGTGCATCACAATCTCACCAATCTCGTATTCTGTATTGATATCCGGTAAGCTGTCTTTATGGTAAGAATCAAAGTATTTTTTAACCTCAATCGGTGTGATGTACACGTTCTCGGTAATCTTGCCCTGCATTTTGTTGGCGATTAACTGGTCGCGAACATCAGGTCTGATTTCGTCTTTGTATTGAAGAACCGAGCGGTTTAGGAAAGTTTCCAGGCGGTCCTGACCACCAGCACGCTGGATCTGGTAGCGCATCCTTCTATCAACCTCATTGTCCACCTGATCTTCTTCCACGTACACGGAGTCGATCTCGGCTTGTTGTTTCAGAAGTTTTTGTACCAGCATCTGCTGTAAAATGTAGCACTTCACCTTTTCATCGGGTGGATTACCCTGGTTAAGGTACATCACGTACTGCTGATTGAGCTCAGAAGCGAGGATGATGTTGTTACCCAAAACCGCAACCACTTTATCAATGTTCTTCTTTTGGGCTTGAACGTTTAAAAACAAGCAGATTAATCCGCCTGCCATAAATAAAAATTTCTTCATTCTGTTATTGTCCTGTTTTGTATAAACCACCTGCCACTGTTATAATGATCGTGAGGGGTTTAAAACCATGCACATCATCGGGCAAGCAATTCATATTAAGGTATAAAAGTAACAATTTAGGGGGCTATAATAAGATATTTAACTAATTTTAACAGAAAAATGATTCCTGTTCAAAGCATAGCATGTCTGATCAATTAACGAACAATCCCGAAGCTTTACGTCTGTTTTTTACGGAAGATATTTATCTGGTTGATGTAGCGCAAAATGCAGCTGAAAGCCCGAAAGCGAGGGGGCCGCTACCGCAAACTGACCATACCTCAAGTCAGCTCGANNCATCGATCCCCACACTGAGCATTCCTGTTCAGGCTGCTGTAGAATCACCAGCACCAGTACCTGGGATTAAAGCAGAACACCCAATGGCTACTTCAGCACAACAACCTGCCGCAGCGCAGCGCTTCCAGTATGTAGGTGCCAATCAGCGTAACATCCTGATTCTGGTAAATGATGCGCATAATCCCGTTAGTACATTGCAAGGCCGGGAATTGCTGGGTAATATTCTAAAAGCCATTGGGCTGAACCGTAACGACTGTGCACTGGTTAACTATGCTTCCTGTGATGGGGCAGACTTTAATGCCCTGCAGCCCTTTTTCAAACCACTATACGTGTTTGCTTTTGGGGTAAGCCCAGATCAATTGGGCATTCCAGGTGCTGCATACAACAGTATCGTAACGAAAGATCAAAGCAAGCTCATCTTCTCCAGCAATCTTGATTCGCTTAGTGGAGATGCAGCGACAAAGAAACTGCTTTGGGGCAGTCTGAAACAAATAGAACTTTAATGAAACAACTCGTTTTCGCAACACATAACAAAAACAAACTTGCCGAGGTGCAGGCCATTTTAGCAGGTAAATATCAGGTTTCCGGTTTAACGGAACTGGGCATTACTGAAGAGATCCCCGAAAACGGGAACAGCTTCGCGGAAAATGCCTCCTTGAAAACCCATTATGTTTATGAGCGATTGCAGCTGGACTGCTTCGGTGATGACAGTGGACTGGAGGTGGAAGCGCTGAACCAGGAGCCTGGCATCTATTCTGCACGATATAGCGGGCAAGGTGATGCGGCGAATACGCAGCTTGTATTGCAAAAGCTTCAGGGCGAAAGCAACCGTAAAGCCCGATTTAAAACAGTGATCTCCTTACTTGTAGATGGCCAGGAATACTTCTTCGAAGGGCAGCTTAACGGCACCATTACCCATGTCCCCCGGGGTACAGGAGGTTTTGGTTATGACCCAATATTTCAACCCGAAGGTTACGAGATCACATTGGCAGAGATGTCCATGGCAGAGAAAAACGCAATTAGCCACCGGGCATTGGCGATGAAGCAATTACTGGACTGGCTTCTTCGCTAAGGTATCTGTATTTGCTTTCTGCTGATTAGTAGCAGGCGTTGTTTTCTTTTGACCGATCGCAGGACTTTTATCGCTTGCTGCCGAACCCTTTGCTGCCGGATCCTTTGCTGCCGGATCCTTTGCTGCTGTACCTGTGGCCTTCTGACTGGTTCCAGGGCTAGTTGTTGGCTTAATAGCGGGTGATCCTGACACTGCGGTTTTATCGGCAGGCAAAGTATCCTTTACACTGCTCTTAATTGCCGTTGCATCTGCTTTCGCACCAGCATTGCCTGCTTTTGCATCAGTTGTACGGGCCTTATTTTCTGGTGCTTTCCCCGTACTGTCTGTCTGCTTTTCTCCGCTTTCTTCAGAATCCCCGGAACTCAGCGTCTTTCCGCCACTGCCCCCATTAGCCTTGGTGTCTGTTCTTTTTACACCCGACTCGTCCGCGTCAGCATCTTGTTTATCGGTTTCAGCACCAGCTTTCGCTTTCGGCCCTGCGGGTCTTTTCGCGGTACTTGAGGCCTTTCTTGCTTTTGGATTGGTGATGTCCCGTTTAGACAGCGGCCGCAGTTCAGGTTTCCAAATGAAGCCTGTAAGAAAAACATCTTCTTTCAACTGCGAAAGTGGTGTGATTGCGCTTTCTGCTTCCTTAATCGTGAGCAGGTCAGCAATTTCATCATCTTTAAAGGTGATTTTCAACCTGCTGCTCACCGTCTGGTTCATCTCTTTGTAAACGCTGTCATCCTTGGTAAAGTAAATACTCTCCGCATTCCCGTCAACATACAGCGTTTGAATTTTACCTTCCTTGAAGAAACCGGTCATGACCTTACCTTTCACCTGGTTGAAATGAGCGGTATCCTTCTCCACATTTACTGCAAAAGCAGATTGCAATACCTGCACGGAGCTGAGCTTAGCGTTCCGCATCTGCAGGTAAATGGTGTCACCGGTTTGCTGTGAACCTTCGCCCCACATAATGGGATTGTGGAACCATCTTAAGGTCGAATCGCCACTATTGTAGAACAAGGAGTCTGATTTGGCCTGCAGGTTTGATTTGTAAACCCGCACATTGTGGTAAGCTTTTATGGTGCGCACCTTTACCGTATCCGTCGGGTCCAAGACAGGTGCTGCTTTTACTTGAGTTTTATTTTTTGTGGTATCTGCAGCGGCAGCAGTTTTCGACTTCGCCAGCTTTGCAGTAGAATCCGATGCTTTAACGTTTCCGATAATTTTAGCACTCCCATTAGCGGCAACAGCACCGGTAGTCTTAACGTTCCCAGCAGTTTTAGCATTCCCAGCAGCTTTAACCTTAGCACCGGCCGCTTGAGCGGTTGTATCAACAGCTTTAGCCACAGAATCACCGGCCTTCGCCTTTGGCGTTAAACTTTTGCTGATCGAATCAGCGGCCTGTACCACAGGGGTTTGTGCAAGAGAATCTATGCCTTTCGGCGCAAGTACTGTCCCTGTCGAATCCGCCGAAATTGTAGGTTTCCCGGCGACCTCCGGAGGCGCTTCCTTCTTTCTACGCCGTTTTTTATCCTTGTTTTTAGCTTTCTGTTTGTCTGGCTCTTCCACCTTGAGCGCTGCTTCTTTTGCACCCGCAGCACTTTCCGCTTCAACTTTAGCCCCAGCGCCTGTGCTCGCCGCAGTCTCAGCCTTTTCACCAGCTCCGGCACCTGTCTCTGCACCAGATTCGCCAGCATTGCCACCACCGGCTCCGGCATTACCACCAGCGGCTCCGGCATTACCACCGCCTGCGCTTGTCTCTGCACCAGACCCGCCCGCACCACCAGCCCCAGCACCGGCTCCATTAGCACCAGCCTGCGCTGCAGCATTCCGCTTTCTGCGGGCTTCCTTAGGATCCTCGCCTTCAGGAGCTGCATCCGAGCCAATCTCATTATCCTTTTTCACCACCGCACGGGGGATCTGCCTAAGCGTCTGCCGCAGTACCATCTGCGTTTCCAGCGTGTCTGCACCAAGCCACAGCGTATCCGGCCGCAGCACATCGTTAACCTTCACCGAATCCTTACCCATCCCCACATAAGGGTTCCTGGTGACCAGCGCACGTTCATCCGCCTTGTAGTAATACCCCAGTTGCCCATAAAGCACCGTACGATCCACCGTGTCACTGAACACAATGTTGCGCACCGCCTTACCATATCCAGCGATACCGTCATAATACAAGCTGTCGCCCTTTAGCGATTTACTGCCCGAGGTGTACAAATTCC
Source organism: Pedobacter sp. UBA2067 (assembly GCA_002333205.1). GTDB lineage: Bacteria > Bacteroidota > Bacteroidia > Sphingobacteriales > Sphingobacteriaceae > Pedobacter. The sequence goes on along the minus strand of DDAD01000146.1, from coordinate 19,847 downwards.
TTTTTCCAAAGTAAGCATACTCCGATTTGGTGTTGTAAGCGCCGTTTTCTGTATATAGATTGTCGTCTTTTCCTTTGATGTTTGTCGGCCCATAGAAATAGGTCCAGTTGTTCAGCGTATTGTAGCGCATGGTATCCGAAAGGATCTTCACCTCCGGACTCACCACCACCACATCATACCTGAAATAGGCATCGCGCGTGTTCGCAAAGTAGTACCCGTTTTTACTTGTCACCGTTACCTCATTGCCGCCTTTAGCATCCTTACTCACAATCTTGCCACCCTGCACATAGGTACCCACCTTGGTGTTCATGTTATAATCCAGGATGTTCGTCGTCAGTACAGAGGTACGATCCAGCAGTCGCACGTTGCTCGACAAATGCGCCATTTTCGTGTTTCCATCATACGTTAGCCTGTCGGAATAGATGTTTACCGTGTCCGCCTGATTAATGTGTACGTTATTGTAAGCTTCAAAAACGTTGCGGGCCTCAAAAAATACGGCACTGTCGCAACGAAGAATAGCGTTATCCTGCTGAAAAACAGGCTTCCGCAGGTAAGATATGTTCGACTTCAAATCTACTGTGCTATGCTGTGAATTTACCAGGGTAATTTTGGTGCGCTTCTGCGCCAGCACAGTGAAGGGTAGGATTATAAAAAATAGTAAATAGTGTAATTTCTGCACAATACAAAGTTAGTTTTTTTGCTTCCCATTTTTAATTAAATAATTTTACCGGATGTTACCTCTGCAAAGCTTTCGCGCTTTCATTTCCCGGCATCAGCTCTTCGAGCCAGATCAAAAGATCCTGTTGGCCGTCAGCGGAGGTAAGGACTCGGTGCTCATGGTGCATCTATTTAAACAGGCAGGATTGAATTTTGGTATTGCACACTGTAATTTTCAACTCCGTGCAGAAGAATCACAGCGTGATGAAGCTTTCGTCAGAATGCTTGCTGCCACAATGGAGGTGCCTTTTCACGTCACCCATTTCAGCACCAAAGCCTATGCAAAAGCACAGCGCTGTTCCACACAGATGGCAGCCCGGGATCTGCGGTATGCATGGTTTGAGGAAATTCGCGCAGCGGAAGGTTACGAAGCCATCGCCGTAGCACATCACCAGAACGATGCTGTTGAGACCATGCTGATCAACCTTACCCGCGGAACAGGGATTTCAGGACTACATGGTATTGCGCCAAAACGGGATCGGCTCATCAGGCCCTTGCTGTTCCTCAGCCGGGAAGCTATCGAAACACTGATCGGGAAAGAAAATATCGGCTACGTCGAAGATAGCTCCAACCTTTCAGATCATTATGCCCGGAATAAGATCCGGATGCACGTCATTCCACAGCTAAAAGCCATTAACCCGGTACTCGAACAAACCTTCGCACAGAACATCCAACGCTTTCAGGAAGCCGAAACGATCATCCAGCAGACTGTGCTGTCCTTAAGGCGCAAGTTGCTTGAAGAAAGTCCAACGGGTATCTCCATACAAATTGATGCCATTAAAGCACTGAACCCGCAAAAGCTGCTTTGTTATGAGTTGCTGAAGCCCTATAACTTCAACGAGTCCTTAACGCTGGAAGTGCTTACCGCGCTTGATAAACAAACTGGAACTTCCTTTTACAGCAGCACGCATCGGGTCACCATAGATCGCCACCGGCTGATGATCACGCCGCTGGAAGGGCAACACACAACCATCCAAGCAGGACCGGATACGGGCCTTAATCAGCTCATCCATCCGGCAGCCCGGCAAGTTGAATTACCCATGCACCTGCTGAACATCTCGTATACGGAAGGAAACAGCTTCAGCCGGGATGGTAAGGCCTATGTAGACCATGAGCTGTTGATCTTTCCACTGGTACTCAGAAGTCGTCAGCCAGGCGATGTATTCGTCCCCCTGGGTATGAAAACGCATAAAAAGCTGAGCGACTTTTTCATAGACGAGAAGGTGCCCTTGCCAGAGAAAGACAAGATCCCGCTGCTCATCAATGGCAACGGCGACATCATCTGGGTGGCTGGCATGCGACAGGACAATAGATATAAAGTCACTGCGACAACAAAAAAAGTCGCTATATTCGAATTGAAATTAAAGCAATGAGTAACCAAAAATACGCTTACCTCGAGAAACAGTATATCGGCAGAGATTACATCCGGATCTGTATCCGCCTGCTGCTTGCCGCATTTTGTTTCGCTGCATACGTTTATGAGCGTGACCGCGACAATACCCAGGACCTTTTCCTCGTTGTTGGTTTTGGTATCATCGGGATCTCCATTCTGCTACTTTTCCTTATTCATTACAAGACAATCATTGTCAATAAGAGCCTCATCCTGGATGGCTTATGGACTGCTAAAATGGTCAAGATCGATCTCAACAGCATTGTGAGCGTTCGTAAAGATCAGTACAACAACTTCTTCTTCAACAATCCGGTGTATAATCTGCACCGTAAAGGCAGCATCCGCTTTTATTCTTCCGGTCGCGATGCCGTAGTCCTTACCGATCGTGACGGGCTGGAATACTACATCGGCACCCAGCGCCCGAATGAAATGTACCTGGTCATCAAAGACGAGATGAGCAAGTAGGCGCAACAAAAAGATATTGCATTTGTTTAACACTATAATCACTTTAAGTAGTGTTATTTGCGCCACATAAAAATTCATTAATGAACCTTCAAGACGATGTTGCTTTAAAGCCATACATGCGCTCCAGATTGCGTCATTATTAATACAAATATTCGCTAATGAAAATAGGTATTGTTTGTTACCCAACCTTCGGTGGGAGCGGCGTTGTTGCCACAGAACTCGGTAAGGCCCTTGCCGATGAGGGCCACCAAGTACACTTTATCACATACAGTCAGCCAGCCAGGCTTGACTTCTTCTCTGCCTATCTTTTCTATCATGAAGTATCTGTAAGAGATTATCCCTTGTTCGACTATGCGCCCTATGAATCTGCGCTGGCAAGCAAGCTGGTAGATGTGGTACGCTTTGAAAAGCTGGACCTGCTACACGTACATTATGCCATCCCACATGCTTCGGCTGCATTTATGGCCAAGCAGATCCTGGCAAGTTATGGCATTGCTATACCGGTAGTCACCACGCTGCACGGCACAGACATTACCTTGGTTGGTAAAGACCCAACCTATAAACCAGTGGTTACTTTTTCCATCAATCAATCTGACGGCATCACCACGGTATCGCAGGACCTTAAAGAGGATACCCTGAAACACTTTGACATCAAAAAGGAAATCAAGGTTATTCCAAACTTCATCGATTTTAACCGCTTCAGTTTAAAACCTAAGGATCACTTCAAGAAGGCAATCGCGCCAAATAATGAACGTATTCNNGTAAACAGGATGCTGTAGAGGAAATCCTGGCCGTATCAGACCTGTTCCTGATGCCTTCAGAGTCTGAAAGCTTCGGACTGGCAGCCTTAGAGGCTATGGCCTGTGGCGTACCAATCATCACGACCAATGCAGGTGGATTGCCTGAACTTAATGTAAACGGTTTCTGCGGTTACATGAGTAATGTTGGTGATGTGGAAGATATGGCTGCAAATGCAATCAAAATGCTTGAAGACGACGCGGTGCTGCAAAGCTTCAAAGAAAACGCATACAAACGTGCACACGACTTTGATCTGAAGAAAATCCTGCCAATATACATCGGTTACTACACCGATGTAATTCAGAAGGCAAAATAAGAATTTAGTATTATTTATTAGGCGCGAATACCAGGCATACTGGCGCGCCTACTTCAATCCGCTTCCCGGTGTCTGTCAAGGCACCGGTTTCTTTGTTAATCTTAAAGATCACCACGTCATTGGTGTATTGATGTGCAACAAGTAAGTAATTTCCAGAAGGATCAATTGCAAAGTTCCGTGGCCCTTTACCCAGGGTAGGCACTTCGGTTTTCTTTACCAGTTTACCGTTTGATTGGACAGCAAATCTCGTAATGGTATTTGCCGTACCCCGGTTAGTGGCGTACAAGAACTTGCCATCAGGGCTAAGGTGAATGTCTGCTGCACCGGTTTCACCTTTAAAGTCTTTCCCGAAAATTGCAGTTTCCTGTAATTGGGTAAGTTTACCATCGCTATAGCTGTAAGTATATACATAGCCACCCATTTCGGTCAACAGGTATGCAAATTTACCGTCCTTGCTAAAAGTGATGTGTCTTGGGCCCATTCCCGGTTTCACAGCAACGCTGTCATGTTCAACAAGCACATTGCTCGCATCATTCGGCTGGTATTTATAGATGTAGATCTTATCGGTACCCAGGTCATTCGAGATGATGTATTTCTTGTCCGGGCTAAACCGTACCTGATGTACATGCGGGCCTTCCTGTCTGCTCTTGTCTACGCTGCCACCGCTATGCTGAATGATTTGCTTTGGTCCGCTAACCGCACCAGCTGCATCACGCCCGAAAACGGAGATGCTACCGCCAGAATAGTTTGCAGTAATGACGTTCAATTCATCAGCAATTACAAAACAAGGATCCGCACCCTTGGTGGCAAGCTTGTTTAAAGGCTCCATACTGCCTTTCACCGGGTCAAAACTAAAAGCACTAACACTGCTGTTTGCGCCATCCTCATTCACTGCATAAACAAAGGCGTTGTCTTTGCTCAGTGCCAGGAAACTTGGATTAATCACATTCTTGGTGATGCTTTTAGCTCTGAATGCCGCGGTTTTAATATCAAAGTCGTAAACATATATGCCTTCACTCTTTCCCGTATTGGTGTATGTCCCAATAATTAAGTTGTACTCATTTTGCTGTGCTTTACTGTGCAGGCTGCAGAATAAAAAGGGTAGGAGATATAGGCTTTTTTTCATGTTTACTATTTAATTAAATGTTTAATCTGGATCAGTTCATGCTCTTCCAGGTAGCGCCATCTGCCGCGTGGCAAATCTTTCTTGGTTAAGTTGCCATAAACCACACGGTCTAATTTAACAACTTCATACCCTAGATGTTCAAAAATTCTTCTTACAATGCGATTTTTTCCGCTATGAATCTGAATGCCAACCTCGCGTTTTGATCCTCCGGTTACGTAAGATACGTTATCCGGTTTAATTATGCCATCTTCAAGTTCAAGACCGAATTGAATTTTATTCATATCACCCTGACTTAAACTCTTGTTTAATTCTACGTGATAAATTTTAGTGATGCCGTTTCTTGGGTGCGAAAGCTTATCAGCAAGATCACCATCGTTGGTCATCAGCAATAAACCAGTCGTATTGCGGTCAAGGCGTCCAACAGGATAGATGCGTTCACGACTTGCTTTTTCAACAAGCTGCATTACGGTTCTGCGTTCCTGCGGATCGTCTGTAGTGGTGATATAGTCTTTCGGTTTGTTCAATAACACGTAAGTTTTCTTCTCACGTTTAAGCAACTCGCCATTGTATCTAACTTCATCCTTTGCGGGATCTATCTTATGACCGAGTTCTGAGATGGCAACACCATTCACCGAAACTACACCTGCAGCAATAAGCTCATCCGCTTTACGACGGGAGCAAATACCAGAATTGGCGATGTAACGGTTTAAGCGGATTAGTCCATCATCTGCTTTCTTCGGCTGGTCTTTACGAACACGCATAACCGGGCGCTCTGAAGAGAAGCTTGGCCTGTATTCGCCAGCATCCGAATCACGCTTACGGAATGGTCTGTTATCGGTAGTTCTTGAAGCGCCACCTTTGCGGTCTTCAAATTTTCTTGCCGGCTGATCACCTTTAGCACCGAACTGATCTTTTTTGATATAGCTGCGGCCTTTGCTTTCGCCAGCTTCTCTGCCTTCTTTGTTTTCGAAAGGTCGTTTGCCTTTGTAACCTGTACCTGTTTCCGGGCGACTAGCACCTGGTCTTCCAGCACCGCTAAATTTATTTTCTCTTGGTTCTCTATCCCCGAATGCTTTCGGTTCTTTGTCTTCGAAATTACGTTTTCCTTTGTAAGTGCTTCCAGCTTCCGGGCGACTCGCACCGCGGAATGTTCCGGTTTTACCTTGATATCCGCCTTCTTTTCCTTCTTTGTCGGCAAAAGTCCGTTTGCCTTTGTAGGTACTTTCTGTTCCGGCAGGGCGCCTGTTTGAACTGTTCCGGTTACCTGGGGTGGACTTGTCATCCCGACTGTTCCTGTTGTTACTTTTCATCATAAGACTGTATTAACTGCATATTTTATGCGAGCGCAAATTTAAGAAAAATCGCTGATTCTACCTTGCTTATTTTCAGCCAGATGGAGATATTTAAAATCCTGTCTCAGGGCCGTTTAAAGGCCGGTTTTGGCGGGTAATTCTGTAAAAGCTTGATAATTAGCCTAATATAACCTATATTTGTCGCCGCTCTTATTTGTTAACCTAAAAAAGGAGGAAAATGATAAGGAAACACATAATAACATGTACGGTAATTTTAACATTACTGGTTATGGCAAAAGTGTTAGTTCTCAAACTGCCCCAGACAAAAAAAACGAGTGCTGAAGAAGCACAAACAGTAGCGAAAAATAAGGTTGTAGCACCAGTTGTTACACCAGTTCTTAAAGAAGAAAAGCCTTTGAAACCGAAGGCCAAATTAAACTTTGCAAAGGAAACACTTCCAGTGGCGGATGCCCGGGTGAAGCAGAAAATGAAACGTTACCTTGCATCTTACAGTTACGGAAAAACACAGACCAATCGCCTGCACCGAAAAGCTGCAGAATGGTTTCCGGTAATTGAACCCATCTTAAAAGCGCATGGTATTCCAAATGATTTTAAGTACATGCCGTTGGTAGAGTCTGGTTTCAGAGATGGAACTTCTCCAAAGGGTGCTTCAGGCTTCTGGCAGTTTATGCCAGGCACAGCAAGAAGCTACGGGCTTAAAGTGAATGCTAAAGTGGATGAGCGTAAGAACCTACGCAAATCAACCATTGCTGCTTGCAAATACCTAAACGATCTTTATGATGTATTCGGCAGCTGGACGCTTGTCGCTGCAGCATATAATGTTGGTGACAACCACATGAAAAAGCAGATCAACCGTCAGAAACAGGATAATTATTACAAACTGAAGCTGAACCGCGAAACCGGCAGTTACGTTTATAAACTGATTTCTATGAAGGAGATCGTTAAAAATCCTTCCAAGCACGGATACAAAGATTCTAAAACCTTACTTGCATACAATGCAGAGTAGGCTTAACAAAGCTGCAATTACATCAGTTTGCTTTGATTTACATTACATTTGCCGGATTTATCCGGCTTTTTTTGTGGCTGCAAATTTGCTAAACCTACATAAAGGCTCTACTAGCGCTTAATTTTGAATATGAGTAAAAACAATGTTGATCTCGGCGAACAAAAAGATGTTGAAGTTTACGGCGCCCGGGTACATAATTTAAAAGATATCGACGTTTCTTTCCCGAGAAATAAAATGGTGGTAATCACTGGTTTAAGCGGGAGTGGGAAGTCCTCCTTAGCCTTCGATACCATCTATGCTGAAGGTCAGCGTCGTTACATGGAAACATTCACCGCTTACTCCCGCCAGTTTATGGGGGGAATGGAACGCCCGGATGTGGACAAAGTGTCAGGGCTAAGCCCTGTAATTGCGATCGAGCAAAAGACCACCAGTAAAAACCCAAGATCTACCGTCGGTACCATTACCGAAATATACGATTTCATGCGTTTGCTTTTTGCCCGTGCGGCAGAAGCCTTCTCCTATAATACCGGAGAGCGGATGGAACGCATGACCGACGATCAGATCCTCAATGCCATATATAATAAGTATAACGACATTCCGGTAAACATCCTGGCACCAGTGGTAAAAGGCCGTAAAGGTCACTACCGAGAATTGTTTGAGCAGATCCGCAAGCAGGGTTATGTAAAGGTGCGCGTAGATGGAGAGATCAAAGACATCGGATTGAAGATGCAGGTGGATCGCTACAAGATTCATGATATTGAGGTCGTCATCGACAGGTTGATCGTGGATCGCAAAGATCAAAAGCGCCTTCAGGACTCTATCGCTACGGCGATGAAGATGGGTAAGGGCGTAATCAAGATCAGCGATAAGGATGATAACGTGTCGCACTTCAGCAAGTTCCTGATGTGTCCAACAACAGGCATCTCTTACGATGAACCACAGCCAAACAGTTTTTCATTCAACTCCCCTTATGGTGCTTGTGAGCGCTGCGATGGTCTTGGCTACATCTTTATCGTAGACCGGGAGTCGGTTATGCCAAATCCAAAGCTCAGCATCATCAATGGCGGACTGGCTCCGCTGGGTGAGTACCGCGACATCTGGATGTTCCAGGTGTTGAAAGCGCTTGCTAAGAAGTACAGTTTCTCCCTATCTACGCCGATAGAGAAACTAAGTGAAGAAGCGATAAACTTAATCTTAAACGGTACACCGGAATTGCTTTCGGTAGCTGTAGAATACAATAAATGGAATGTTCAGAATTATCAGGTAACTTTTGATGGTATCATCAAGCTACTGGAAGAGCAGCAGGAAAAGAAATCCGCAGGCTCTACAGATGATCTGGAATCCTTCCGCAAGCTGCATACCTGCCCGGTATGTAACGGTGCAAGACTTAAAAAAGAAAGTTTGCATTTTAAAGTCGATGGCAAGAACATCTTTGAGCTGTCGGAGATGGACATCCTCAGCTTACGCCGCTGGTATGAAGACCTGGAAAGCCGTTTAACCGACCGCCAGAATACCATTGCACGTGAAATCTTAAAAGAGATCCGTGCAAGATTGGGCTTCTTAAGTGATGTAGGATTAAATTACCTTTCACTGGACCGTACGGCAAGAACACTGTCCGGGGGAGAAGCACAAAGGATTCGTCTAGCTACACAGATCGGTTCGCAGTTAATGAATGTTATGTACATTCTGGATGAGCCAAGTATTGGTTTGCACCAGCGCGATAATGAGCGACTGATCAATGCGCTTAAAAACCTGCGCGACCTGGGGAATACCGTGCTTGTTGTGGAGCACGATAAAGACATGATTCTGGAGGCCGATCACGTGATCGATGTTGGTCCTGCTGCAGGCCTACACGGCGGAAGGATCGTAGCCCAGGGTACACCCGCAGAAATTCTGAAATCTGATACCCTTACCGCAGCCTACCTGAACGGTAGAAAAGCGATCGAGATCCCTAAGAAAAGACGTAAAGGAAACGGACATAAGGTTTCCATCATTAAAGCCAGTGGGCATAACCTGAAAGATGTTTCGGTCGACTTCCCATTAGGCAAGCTGATTGCTGTAACCGGGGTGTCCGGTAGTGGAAAATCCAGTCTGATCACCGAAACCCTATACCCAATTTTAAATCATCACTTCTTCCGGGCAAAGAAACATCCATTGCCGTATGAGAAAATCACTGGCTTAAAGGATATCGATAAAGTAATAGAAATAGACCAGGCGCCAATCGGACGTACCCCACGCTCCAATCCATCGACCTATACCGGTGTATTTTCAGACATCCGGAACCTGTATGTACAGTTGCCTGAAGCAAAGATCCGTGGTTATAAACCGGGAAGATTCTCCTTCAACGTAAAAGGTGGCCGTTGTGAAACCTGTCAGGGTGCCGGAATGAAAGTCATTGAAATGAACTTCCTTCCGGATGTAGCTGTTCCATGCGAAGAATGCGGTGGCAGAAGGTATAACCGCGAAACGCTCGAAGTGCGGTACCGTGGAAAGTCGATCAGCGATGTCTTGGATATGAGTATCGAGGATGCCTGTACTTTCTTTGAGAACATGCCTGCGATCTATCGTAAGATCAAAACCTTGAAAGATGTTGGCTTAGGCTACATCACCCTGGGACAATCCTCAACCACCTTATCCGGAGGAGAGGCACAAAGGGTGAAACTGGCAACAGAACTTTCCAAAAAAGATACCGGCAGTACCTTTTACATCCTTGATGAGCCAACAACAGGCTTGCACTTTGAAGATATCAATGTGCTTTTAGGTGTGCTGCAAGAGTTAGTAGACAAAGGCAATACGGTACTTGTCATAGAGCATAATCTGGATGTGGTTAAAGTAGCCGACTGGATAATCGATCTTGGAGAAGAAGGTGGCGCTGGCGGTGGACGGATCCTGTTTGAAGGCACACCAGAAGGCCTGATACAGAACCCGATTAGTTTAACTGGTAAATTCCTTAAAAAAGAAATGGAGGCCTGAAATGCATCATAAGATCCTGAGTAATTATCTTCCCGACACCTCTGCACCCAGTGCAGTTACCGTAGGAGAAGGACTGACCAGCACTGCTGTGTATAAGTTAGTAACCGTTCAGGATCTGAACAGGCTGCTCAAGCCACGTAAATCTTTTAGTCATAAAGGCACATACGGTCATGCGTTGATTGTAGCAGGGCAGGAGCAGACCATGGGTGCTGCATTGCTTTGCGCCACAGGTTGTTTGTATGCTGGTGCAGGTTTAACAACGGCATCAATCCCCGCCTCGGGCTTAACGGCTTTAAATACTGCCTTACCTGAAGTGATGTATCTGAGTCGCGAGGCGATAGAAGATCCTTCTAAACTGGAGAAGTTTAGCAGCATTGCCATAGGTCCAGGTTTAGGGAAGGATGAACCCGTAGCTGCGTTACTGGAAGCTGCCTTTGCGGTAAAAAAGCCGTTAGTAGTTGATGCAGATGCGATCAATCTGCTTGCAAAAGAGCCCGAGCAGCTGAGCCGGGTTCCTGCCGGTTCGGTGTTTACGCCGCATGTTAAAGAGTTTGATGGATTGTTTGGCGAACACGATACCTGGTTTCATAGGATACAGACCGCAAGGGAAATGGCAAAAAAGCATAAGATTGTGATTGTACTTAAAAATGAATACACCTTTATTATAGATCAGCGTTCCAACGTATTCATCAACCAGACTGGCAACGCTGCTATGGCGCAAGGCGGAATGGGCGATGTGCTTACAGGAATGATCGTAGCTTTAATAGCACAGGGTTACTCCAGTGCAGATGCTGCGGTACTTGCCGTGAGTGTCCATGGAAGCTCCGGTGATGTACTTGCAGCAACCAGGTTTGTGGTAACCGCATCTCAGGTTGCTAAACATGTTCCGGTAATTTTAAGGAATATAGTTAAATAGATACTCCGGCAAATACAACCATGTTTTCCATGGTCGGGTTTACACTGCCGCCACGTTTTTCCAGTGTTACTGCAAAAGCCTCTGCTTTACCAACCTCTTTCATTTTAAGCAACAGCTGGGTACTATCGGTTTTCATGTCAAAAACACCTAAATCAACCGGTTTTCCTGCAACGATGGCCCAAAGTTGGTATTGATGTGCCTGATCATTCTCCGGCAGTTTCATTCTGGACTTATCCAGAACCACGTCCTGACTTTTTCTATTCCAGTAAACCATCATTTTAGATGTAGGAGAAGTCTTTGTGCCACCCAGTGGGACAATGGCCCAGTTGGAGTCTTCGAGCATATCCGCTACGGTTTGCAGTTCGGCATTGGTCTGCTTCAAGACATTCATTCCGGAAGCATAGCGATCTTTCTCCGTTCTCAGCGCAATAATTTGTTCTTCCGCCTGGTTCAATTTAGAATGTGCATTGATCAAAGCGATACCGCTGACAACAAGGAGCGCTATACAGGCCGCGAGTGCATACTGCAGGGGCTTAGTAGAGCGTTGGTGAAGTGCTACCGGTGTTGGTGGCTGGCTACTATTAGAGGTTTGTTTTACGGGATCAAGCTTTGTTTCGAGTTCTGCGAAAAGATTTTGACGTGGTTCAACAGCATTATCCAGGGCATAACGTTCCAGTGCGATCTCAATCGCCTCCAGTTCCCGTCTGATTTCAGGAGAAGCTGCGGCCCGTTTTTCCACCTCCAACATTTCAGACGCAGATAACTGCCCTAAAATATAGAGTTCAAGGATTCCGGATTCGATATATGCGCTACTATCTTCCACTAATTAAACTGCTTTCTTAATTCTATAATTGCCATTCTGATCCTGGTTTTCACGGTGCCCAAGGGGAGGTTTAAGGCCTCTGCCGCTTCCGCATGTGTAAACCCATTATAATACACCATCTCCAGCACGCTGGCAAGTTCAGGTTTAAGGCCTGTTACCAGATCGCGCAATCCCAATAGCTCAATGTTAATGATTTGTTTTTTTTGATTGTCAATAACAGCTACGTTATTTTCAATGTCCTGGTTTTTACCTTCATTCCTAAAGTCCTTGGAGCGCAGCTTGTCGATAGCCAGATTCCGGGCAATATTCATCATCCAGGTAAACAAACGCCCTTTAGTGGCGTCATATTTATCTGAAGCATGCCAGATTTTAAGAAAGGTTTCTTGCAGCAGGTCTTCTGCCAACTCCGTATGTTGAGTGATCCTTAAGATAACCCCAAGCAAAGCAGCACCATACATATCGTACAAAGCACGCATGGCAATGATGTCTCGGCGCTTTAAGGCCTGAACAAGTGCTTCTTCTGATAGTTTGAGTTTCTGTGGAGTTGTCAAGATTGCTTGGAATACCTGATCAACAACAAGAACATTAACGTTTTGTTTTAAAAGTCAAACAGGTGTTTTTCTGCGTGATAAGAAGAACGTACCAATGGACCGCTTTCTACATACTTTAAGCCTTTTGCCAATCCTACCTCTTTGTATTTTGCAAACTGATCCGGGTGAATCCAGTCTACCACAGGATGGTGATTTCTTGTTGGCTGCAGGTATTGACCCAAGGTTAGGATGTGTACGCCATTTGCAACAAGATCATCCATAGCTTCATAAATGTCTTCTTCTGTTTCACCAAGACCGAGCATAATACCAGTTTTGGTTCTTAGTCCGAACTCAGAAATTCTACGAAGGCATTCCAGACTTCTGTCGTATTTGGCTTGTATACGTACTTGTTTGGTTAATCTTCTAACGGTTTCCACGTTATGCGACATCACTTCCGGGCGTTCTTCAAGCACGCGGTACAAGTTGTCCCAAATGCCTCTGAAATCAGGGATTAAAGTTTCTAAGGTTGTTTGTGGACTTTCGCGTCGGATGGCTTTCAGCGTTTCTGCCCAGATGATGGAGCCACCATCTTTAAGGTCATCCCGGTCTACAGAAGTGATTACACAGTGTTTAACCTGCATCAGCTTTACAGATTCCGCTACGCGGTCGGGTTCACCAAGATCAACAGCTAACGGTCGACCAGTGGCCACAGCGCAGAAAGAGCATGATCTGGTGCAGATGTTACCCAGGATCATGAAGGTTGCAGTTCCGGCACCCCAGCACTCACCCATATTCGGGCAATTTCCACTCTCACAAATGGTATGTAGCTTATGTGTGTCAACCAGACTGCGGACTTGCGCATATTCTTTACCTACTGGAAGTTTAACTCTTAGCCAGTCAGGTTTACGTTGTACGGGATTCGCTGAAACAACCGGAAGTTCAATCATAATACAAAGTTAAGCAATAGGTTTGAATAGTTATATAGGTCGGGATTTTGAATGTAATTGGAGCGTAATAAGAATGGGAGCAGGATATACCATTGAATGGCTGTTCAAAGGGTTTAGAACGTGTATTGTTCGGCTGGAGCCGAACAATAGGCGAAGAATAGGCGGCCAAGAGGCGAAGAAGAGCCGCTGAAGCGGCAAGTTTGAAGGCTGGTTTATCCAGCAGTATGGGCATTGGAATGTGAGGTTTTCTGGAGGTTGTGTGAGGGTATGAGCGTTATCAAAAACTCATCATCAAAAACCCGAAAACACAGTTTGATTAGTGGAATGAGTTTATGAGAATACAAGGATAGCAAGAGGTGGGTAAGGGTTATTAGAATTGAGATTAAACATGTGAATCATTTATTGAGGGAATAATGATAATCGAGAGCTGTGAACGCCGCTTTCAGATTTTTAGGAGCTAAACCTTTTGGTCTGTCGTGTTTCATACTCCTTTGTCAACAGCTAATAAATACGAGTATGGATTTGCTCTTAATATTTCCTGCTTGTCTTCGTTGTAAGAAATTAAAGAAGAAATAATCGAAACACCTGCACCAGCCAATAATGCCTGTGGTAAAGCAAGGCCAAGCAAGGCCATTGGTAAACCCGTTGCACTTGTAGAGATTACTGATATTTTCATAAAGTTGTCAGAAATCCATTTTATGCCAGAACTGTCTAATGACTTTTTGAAGTTGTTATATGATGGCAAGAACTCATCGTTATAGATGTCTTCAACTTGCTGTTGTAAGGCTTCAAAAGAGATGTTTTTTGTAACGTCTTTTGTCAACTTAGCAATATTTGTTCGGAAAAGTCCTAGTTCATCACGATGTCTTTTTTTAAACTTAACAACATCCTCTAATGAGGAGGGACTTGAGATCTTTATGCTTTTAATAACCAAATTTGTCAATAGTCCTTGCGCAAGATGAATGTATTTTTCATTTCTCATATGATACTGGAAATCATGGTCCTGTCCTTTAATCGCTATTTGATTGTCAAGTCTAACCAAGTCCGAAAAATTTGATGTTAAGGAATTGTCTGTTAAAAGTGCAATTGATTTTTGTTCGCATATTTTGTTTGCAAGGAGTGTCATATAGAAAACAGCAAAGTTGCTGTCTACACGAAACCAGCCTTCATCTGTCATACTTCTGCGAAGTTGATATTGAATTTCATAAGGAATTTTTTCAGGATGAATATTAAAAAGATGACTTACGTCTTTCGGTAACTTGTCCCGATGAATTATCGAATTCCTGCCTTGTCCTTGTGTTAGAAGTTGAAAACCTTCGTTTGTATTTAAATAATTCAAAGTGTCAGAGGTCAATTCTTCAATAAAGTCATTGTCAGGATTTACTAGCATCGGCTTCAAAATTCCTTCGTCTGACAAATACTGTGTCGTATTCTCTTGGTAAGGATTAGCAATTGAAGATGGAACAATCGTGTTTATTTCGTCCCAGAATAAAACTGCATTTTTCAACCAGTTCTCGTTTCTGATGTCAATTGTCGGATAGAATAATGCTTTAGTAAATCCCATATTTTGTTATTTTAATTCGAGTTAGTTTTGGTGTTCGTGTCTGTCATAGCATTATCAGCAATCACCGCATTAAAGATATGGGTAAGAACACCGTTACTTTCAGCTATAAGGATTACCGCAACGGAGCCCGGCAGGCCCTGATGAGGCTGGATGCCATAGAGTTTATCCGCAGGTTTTCCATGCACATTTTACCAAAAGGTTTTGTCCGTATACGCCATTTCGGAATATTGAGCAGCTCCACTAAAAAAGAAACCATTCCGCTTATTATGGGCCAGCTCCCTAAACAAACATATGTGTTTGCGGAGCCACGCATGGTTGAACCGTACAACCCAAAACGCTGTCCACATTACAGAACTGAAACGATGATATCGCTGGAGATTCTNNAACGCGGGCCTCCGGCGCATGCCCGCCTTATGGAAAGAGTACGACTACAAAAAAATAGCTAAATAATGGCCTGGCGGAGCTATGCCCAAAGGAAGCAAAAAAGAAATGAAAGATTGCTTTTCCACAAAAAGAGCGTAAACCCTTACCTAAAGAGGGCTCTAAGCAAAGAGAAACAGGACGCGTTAAGAGTTCTATTTCAACAAGAGGCATCCCCAAAAGCCTAAGCTAAAAGGTAAATACAACCCTAAAACCCATAGCGTATAAAAACTACCGAAGGTTCCGTGCAACCCTGGCTTCATTGTTCGTGCTACGCACGCAACGAAGCCCTAGTTGTTGTGTGCTGGGTTTCTTCGTCAGTCTAAGCTTAATTTATTATCAAGCTGTTTTGTAAACAAAGGCAACCTGTCCAAATTCATTTACAGAACTTTGACAGGCTGCCATTTTATAATAATTGTGGTATGTTTATTTAGCCGCTAAAACGTCCAATTTCTCAATAGATGGTGCAGTAGCCAACAATTCAGGTGCATTTTCCATTAACGCCTTTGCAATCTTACCACCAAGATGTGCTTCTCTGCCTTCTTCATCTGAAAAAGTGTCAAAAATGCCAAATGTAGAAGCGTCAATACGGAACGCATACCATGTAATAGTACCCGCTTCTTCATTAGCAAGTGGCAATGCACTTGTAATAAACTCTTCAACATTTTTTTCTTTTCCAGCTTTTGCTTCTAGTCGAACTAATAGTCCTAATTTTTTCATATCTTTATATTTTTAAATTAAACCAATTTTGTTTTAACAAATGTAGCTAATTGAAGCTTGTGAGGCTTTTTTATTTAGTTCAAAAACTTATGAAAAAAGGTCAAGTTTTCATAACGTTTTTTGGACTGTAACCAAATTCATTTTTAAAGGCTGTGCTAAAATTTGATAAGTTATCATAACCAAAGTCCATATAGATCTCTGATGGTGTCGCTTCACGGTTAGGCTTTGCGAAGGTGGCGGTTAGAAAGCACTTCATTGTCGACCAACACTAAACTTAGTTAAATGTAGAAAATTTCGAGCATAACGTCAGCAGCCATTTTTGCAAGAGCCTTTGTTGCACTAAACCTTGATTTAACTATAAATCAAAGTAGAGTTCCTAACATGAGTAGTATAGAAGTGGCGTTAACATTACTACATGAGGGTTTACACGCGCAGATCTATCAAAAATTGTTGTTAATACATGGGCCAGCGAAACTTAACAACTTAAACTTCCCCGGTTTATTCAAGGCATACCAAGATTATGCACAAGGAGGAGTACAACATCAATACATTGCCCAAAATTATATAACGTCCCTCTCTACTGCACTCAGAACCTTCGATAACAACAAATTTGAACTTAAATATTACGAGGCTTTAGCATGGAGTGGATTGGAAGGAACTGAATCTTTCAAAGCGCTGAAACAATCTGA
>DDAD01000146.1:0-3082 GCA_002333205.1 Pedobacter sp. UBA2067 | reverse complement strand
ATTTCCTTTTCGAAAGGTGTTTATTGTAGAACCCATATCTCCCAATAAGTATTCTGTGCGGCAAGTGGTTACTTACATCGGATCGGACTGATCAATCATGAGATTACATCTGTGAAACCTGCTAAGTATTTTATAGCGGGATGATGATGAGTAAACACACAAGTAACCTTCCAAAGAAACAGATTATATACCGACAGAAGCCGACAAAAAAGATGATACGAGTTAGCATTATCATTAAACGGTGGAATAATTGGGATAGTAATTGTTCTGGGAGGGTAACTCGAAAAGTCTTCCGTTCATGGAAAGTTTTCTACCCCCAGAGGGTAAAGCTCCTATTAATGAAGTTTAAAGTTTTATCAAGCAAGATCATAACGGGTAATTTTGGGCGGATTCTCCATAAACCCTTTCTTAGCTACTGAAAGGTCATATGACGATTGCAAACGAATCCAAAAGCGAGCGGCACCTCCAAAAACCGTTTCAACTCTTAAAGCTATGTTGGGCGTTATGGCTGCCTTGCCATTCAAAATATTAGATAACGTGACTCTGGTGACGCCTAATAGTTCGGCAGCTTTGGCGATTGTCAAGTTGTGGCCTTCAATAATCTCAATTTTCAACATTTCCCCGGGATGGGTTAATTCCATTTCTCTTTTCATATCAGTGTGTATCCAAATAGTCTAAATCAAAAGCAGATTTGTTTTCAAAGCGGAAGATAATTCTATAATTACCAGTAACATCTAAGCTCCAGAATCCCTGAAGCTGGCCTTTTAAAGGATGGGGTTTGAAAGAAACCAAATTTGCAAGATCTTCAGGAACTTCTTCCAGATCGTCAATAATTTGCAGCAGGAGTTTGATTTTCTTTAACTGCAGAGCAGGCAACTTACTTCCATCCCCCTTCTCCCATAGGAGCTTTAGGGCTTTGCTCTTTATAGTTTCAATCATAGTCTTCTGTATAATGTAAATATACACTATACAGATTAGGAGTCCAAACTTTTTGGAAGTTCAAAACTAACGTACCAGAACGCTTCTCATAACCTAGTATAGTATTGAAATAATTTATTGTCAGTTCTTCAAAAGCCACAAAGGATTATTGATATTTCCTCTCGTATTCTCATAATCCCGGGAAATATTAATAATTAGGTTATTCAAACACAGATTGGCTTTTAAGATTGAACTTCAGTACCGAATTATGATTATTCACTCTTCAGGAGCTTCTTCCGGATGCAAATAACATATACTAAATCATGAAAAAATATTTAATCATAACGTTAACAATCTTATTTTTTATTTCTGGTTGTGCTTCAAAGCGTACCGGCGAAGAATCCTATTCTATAAAAAACAGAGATCAAGCCCAATCTGGAACTTTGAAGCCGATAGTCTACGGGTACGTGTTCGAACACGGAACGAAATTCCCTGCTATAAGCCCGCGCATATATGTAGGCAAAGCGTTGAAATCCAAAGCTGATCCGGAGTCGGGACAGTATGCATTCAGCATAAATCCCGGAAAGTATAGATTTGTTGGAAAGGGAATGAGTTATTTTTCAACTACCACTAGAAAAGTCAAAATTATTGAAGGCGATAGTGTTCGAATTGATTTCTATCTTAAAGCTAATGTAACACCATTACATAACGGATCTAAAAATTAACATCGGAGGCTGCTTAGAGGTTGATTGCAATAGAGATGATGCTACGGTGTTTTCGTATCTTCTTGTTGTTTTTCTCATAACTTAAAGCTGACCACAAATATTGCGAGGCTTTAGCATGCTTTGGATGGCAAGGAACTGATTCTACCAAAACGATCAAACAATCTGATAATACTATTATAGATAATAATCCAAAATGACCTCTTGCAAATTGAAATATAGCCGACTGCCCAAATGAACACTGTGTAATGATAAAATATTTAAGAAATAACTTACTGCTCATATTTATGCTTTGTACGCTAACAAGATGCTTCGCACAAAGCATTGAGAAACCCGTCTTGTATCTTTATTTTAAAGACGGTGAGCATAAGATGTCAAAAGTTAGAAGAGATGCCGGCGAGCATGACATCTACGATTTGTTTTCGTATCGAGAGGTACCAATTAAGCCTGGTCTAACTGGAACGGTTAGTTTTATGACGCTTGATGATCAAGACAAAGTATTGTATCAAGATGAACATTTTGTGAAAACAAAGGTAAAAAGAATGGAGCAAGTCGCTAAGTTGTCAAACATGTTCTACGACACTACAAATGCGAAAGAATTTCCTTTTCGAAAGGTGTTTATTGTAGAGCCAATATCTCCTAATAAGTATTCTGTGCGCCAAGTAGTTACTTACATTGGATCGGACTGATTACAGTTGTCAAATTTTTTGTTGATTCACTTCTATCGATGGTACTTATGATTTCAGTTTTAAAATAAGCGATGGTTTCAGTAATTATGATCGTTTGGCTTCCATATTACCCAGTGAACAGGGAATAATGAAAAATAATGAATAATTTTAATAAGGAACTTATCTTGATTAACTATACACAGCTGGTATGGCCAAATTATCTTTATTATCACTTACAATGTGCTTTGCACTTCTACTAAACTCCTGTAAGAAAGAAGAAGGAGAAAATTATGTCCGGGCCAGATATCTTTCAGATTATTGCCCAAAAACCGGAGCTGCATTGGTTACTATAATCGGAGACCCAGAACCAGATAGCTTAATAGCCTTACTTAATTTGCCACAAAGCTTTCAGGTAAAAGACAAAGATTTTTTGATTACCTATCATTATGACCGAGCTTTAGATCAACCAGATGAAGGGAAAATTTGCCCAGACATAAACGGCCCATTAAAGATTTATGTATGTGATACTGCAACTGAGCCAACATTATAATGATGACCTGAATCCCCTTTTACATACCTTCTGCTAATCCCATCATGATCACATTTATTTATGGCTCCAAAAGATCATTGCTATCACTGAAAAAAAAACATCAAGTCTCAAAACATCTTGAAAAGGCTAAGTTTTGTGCAGGAAGCTGAGCAAGATGATTATATCACTTAGAGCTACTGCGCCGGCTTATGACTTCCCTCCGCGATACTCTTCATCTGTCACTT
>DDAD01000144.1 GCA_002333205.1 Pedobacter sp. UBA2067 | reverse complement strand
TTCCATTGCAATGTGTTGGACAGACAGACAGCCAAAAACTGCTGAA
Source organism: Pedobacter sp. UBA2067 (assembly GCA_002333205.1). Lineage (GTDB taxonomy): Bacteria > Bacteroidota > Bacteroidia > Sphingobacteriales > Sphingobacteriaceae > Pedobacter. Next base: position 3,453 of record DDAD01000144.1, on the reverse strand, counting down.
CATGTACGATACTGTAGCAAACAAAATCATTGGTCAGGATGATGCGATTAAAAAGTTAACCAAAGCGATTCAACGTACAAGAGCTGGATTGAAAGATCCTAAGAAACCTATTGGTTCATTCATCTTCCTTGGTCCGACCGGGGTTGGTAAAACAGAGCTCGCTAAGGAACTTGCACGTTTCATGTTCGATAGTGATGATTCATTGATCCAAATTGACATGAGTGAGTACATGGAGAAATTCGCTGTATCACGCTTAGTGGGTGCGCCTCCAGGATACGTTGGTTNNGTCGCAAGCCATATGCAGTAATCCTACTGGATGAGATTGAGAAAGCTCACCCTGATGTATTCAACATCTTGTTGCAAGTGCTGGACGAAGGACAGTTAACCGATAGTCTTGGACGCAAAGTTGACTTCAGAAACACCATCATTATCATGACATCGAACATTGGTGCACGCCAATTGAAAGATTTCGGACAAGGTGTTGGTTTCTCTACATCTGCCAAAGCTAGCCAGGTAGACGCACACTCAAGAGGGGTGATCGAGAATGCCTTAAAGCGTGCATTCGCACCAGAGTTCTTGAACCGTGTTGATGATGTGGTTGTATTCAATAGTTTAGGTAAAGAAGAGATCTTCAAAATCATTGATATTGAATTGAAGTCACTGTTCGGTAGAGTTCACAACTTAGGTTATGAAATTAAACTTACTGACGCAGCTAAAGACTTCATCGCTGACAAAGGGTTTGATAGTAACTTTGGCGCTCGTCCGTTAAAACGTGCAATCCAGAAATACTTGGAAGATCCAATAGCTGAAGAGATCCTGAAAGGTGATGTAAGCGAAGGTGATGTTCTTGAGATTGATTACAATAAAGAAAACGATCAGATCACCGTGGAGAATAGAAGCCCAGGTAAGAAAAAGAAGAAAGAAGAAGGCGCATAAGCTTTCAGTAGTATAGAAATCCCGTTGGTTCTAATAATCAACGGGATTTTTTTATGCTCTATTTTCCGAAGACATCTGGTTTACGGCCTGCTTGTACTACTTGCGGAAGGCTGGTTGGAATCTAAGTATTGCTAGAACAGATTAAGCTGGGCCTTTGGAACTCGAAATTTGCTGGAGTCAAGCTCAATAGGATTCAAGTTCAGTTTGTTTAGACGACAGTGCAGCTTGAAGGTGTCGTTGATTAGCTGTGCAATATTTCCATTTCCACGCATACGTTCTCCAAACCGGCTGTCATTCACTTTACCTCCGTGACAGGATTGTATCATGTGCCAAACTTTGTCAAACCGGTCGGGATAGTTTTTCTCCAGCCAGTCTTCGAAGATGCCCCCTATAGCGCCATTGAGACGCACCACCGTATAACCGGCCTTTGTGGCTCCTCGATCTGCAATGGCTTTTAAAATAGAAGGTACTTCATGGTCGCTTAAGCCTGGGATAAGCGGGGCAACCATAACGCCCACGGGAATGCCGGCGGCGCTGAGCTGTTCCACAACCTTCAAGCGCTGGGCAGCAGTAGCTGTTCTTGGTTCCATTTTCAAACGTAAATCTTCATTAAGGCTGTTGATAGATACATAGACCATGCAGAGTTTCTCTTGCGCCATTTCCTTCAAGATATCCAGGTCACGGAGTATGAGCGCATTTTTAGTGATCATGCCTACTGGTTGCTTATACTCCAGTGCAATCTGAAGCAGCTGACGGGTAAGTTTGAACTTGCGCTCTGCAGGTTGGTAACAGTCGGTATTTCCAGAAAGAGAGATTATCCCCGCATCCCAGCCTTTCTTCTCCAGAAACTTTCGGAAAAGCTGCGGGGCTTCCTTCTTGACGATGATCTTTCGTTCAAACTCCAAGCCAGCGCTAAAGCCCCAGTACTCATGACTGTTCCGGGCATAGCAATAGGTGCATCCATGTTCGCAGCCCTGGTAGGGGTTAAGGGAATAAGCCATTCCCACATCCGGGCTATCAACCTTGTTCACAACTGACTTCGCATCACCAAAAATGAATGTCGTTTTCCTGTCCTTTTCTTCCCAGTCGTCTATGCCTTCTACATGTTCCTTTACATAGTCGTTCTTTAAGAAATGATTATGGGGATTTACTTGGGCGCCTCTACCCTTGAAATAACCTGAAGGATTGTCCGAGTTCAGTTCCATATTGTAAAAATACTAAATATTTTAGTATTACAACAGGGTGATAGGAGAATGCTGATTATTTTACAGGTTGAGGAACATAGTCCATTGGAACCATGTCTGCTATTTTCTCGTAAGCCCAATAGCCTTCATACAAGAGCGATTTAGGCTCATAGATTCCACCGCTTTCGTAGAAGTGAACAGGCGACTGAAGCATATTCACAATTGAGATCTGGTAGTTTGGAATATCCAGCGGACGGCTTACGGAATGGCCAGACATATTGCTGTACTGGGTGGTTTCCCGCTCTTTGGTGTAGATGACGTACAACTGGTCTTTAAACCGCATGGACTTCAAGTCACGATATTGCTGCTGCACAAGCGTATCCAGTCGTATTTCTGCTCTGTTTAGTGTACTGATTTCTTTAGGCATTTCACGAACCTTCATCCAGTACCTAAGTGAGTCGCCAGCAGCTGAACCTACGCGGATAACGATGTTACGATTCTTAGTGAGTCGGACTATCTGTTTGTTTATGATGCTGTCTGGAGGACGTTGTGTATTTGGAATCTTAATCAACTTGTGTAAAACATACCCTTGTTCCTTGCTTGTCCCCGCATAAAGCGATTTAAAGAAGTGCTGTGTGGATCCATAATAAGCGGTTTCCCGTTTGCTGATCCAACGCTTCTTAGTGCCATTGCTGCCGTTTAATTCCTGGTAATTTGGCAAGCCGCTATAGTAAACAATCTTGGTGTTGTAGTTATATTCAAAGAATTGCAACATATAGCGCAGCCGATAACCCAAGGCTTTGTTTTCAATGATGAGGAAATCATCTGACTTTACAGTCAATGTTCGCCGATCTTTATCATAATCTACTCGCAACACACNNGTGTCTTCCCGATGAAAAACTCTTTAAAAACCTGTAAATACTTCTCCCTGTTGGGGTCGGTTCGAATTACCACTTCATTGAGTTGGATGCTATTCTCCTGCAACACAATCTGAAGGCTAACAGATTTATCCGAGAGTACCACATTCTTGGTATAAGGCAGAAAGCCCATCATTTGAACCAGCACATCATAGTTGCCAGGCTTCAGATTACTTAAGGTAAACCTACCTTCTCCATCAGTTGATGTAGCATTTTTATAATTACTCAAATAAACACCTGCACCTGGTAGTTCAACACCTTTCTTGTCTTTAATTACACCTGTTATGGACAGGTTCTGAGCATGTAAACTCATACCTAACAATAAGAAAGAGCAGCAGAGTAGGAAGTGTTTAATCATGCCCTAAAATAACTAATATATTAGTTATATGTGCAAATAAAAAAGGTACTGTTTTAAA
>DDAD01000145.1 GCA_002333205.1 Pedobacter sp. UBA2067 | reverse complement strand
TCTGTCTGTCCAACACGTTGCAATGGAATACCAGTCATCATGGAAACAACTTCCGCTACGTTATCTTCCGTTACGGTGTAACGTTTAGTCTTCGTTTCAGCTTCCCACTCAGATTTAGCGCGGTCAAGTTCCTCTAAAAGATTCTTTTCAGTATCTCTAAGTTTTGCTGCTTCCTCATATTTCTGACTTTTAACCACCTTATTCTTTTCAACCTTGATGTCTTCTATCTTAGTTTCAATTTCGATGATCTTTTCAGGAACATGAATATTGGTCAGGTGAACTCTGGAACCAGCTTCATCTAAAGCGTCAATTGCTTTATCTGGTAAAAAGCGGTCTGTAATGTACCTTGATGTCAAAGCAACACAGGCATTAATCGCTTCATCGGTATAATTCACACCATGGTGATCTTCATACTTTTCTTTGATGCGGTTAAGGATCTCAATGGTTTCATCAGGAGAAGCTGGCTCGATCATCACTTTCTGGAAACGACGATCTAATGCACCATCCTTCTCAATGTACTGACGATACTCATCTAATGTAGTTGCTCCGATGCATTGAATTTCACCCCTTGCTAATGCAGGTTTGAACATATTTGATGCATCTAAAGAACCTGAAGCTCCACCAGCACCAACTATGGTGTGGATCTCATCAATGAACAAGATCACGTCAGTAGACTTTTCAAGTTCATTCATAACCGCTTTCATACGCTCTTCAAATTGTCCGCGGTATTTCGTACCAGCAACCAGTGAAGCAAGATCAAGTGTTACAACACGTTTGTTGAACAATACTCTTGATACTTTACGCTGTACAATACGCAATGCAAGTCCTTCTGCTATTGCAGATTTACCCACACCAGGCTCTCCGATCAGGATCGGGTTATTCTTTTTCCTGCGGGATAGGATCTGAGAAACACGTTCGATTTCTTTTTCCCTGCCTACAATAGGATCAAGGCGGCCTTCTTCCGCAGCTTTAGTTAAATCCCTGCCGAAATTATCTAACACAGGGGTCTTTGACTTAATGTCTGAAACTTTCTTAGGACCGCTGAAGCTCTCCTCTTCACGATAATCATCATCATTACCTGCGGAGGCACTGTTCTGAATATCGTCTCTGAAGTTGTTTTTATTTACTTCAACTTCCTGTTTAAAAATCTCATAGTTGATGCTGAATTGTAATAAGATCTGTGAGGCGATGTTATCATCGTCGCGCAGAATTGACAATAATAAATGCTCTGTACCTATCAGGTCGCTTTTAAATATTTTAGCTTCTAAATAAGTGATCTTTAAAACTTTCTCAGCTTGTTTCGTAAGTGGGATGTTTCCCAAATTTACGGTTACACTTGATGTACCCTTAACGGCATCTTCAATGGCACGGCGCAACTTCGAAGTATCTACTCCAAGTGACCTAAGAACCTTTATTGCCATACCATCGCCTTCGCGGATAAGGCCTAGTAATAGATGTTCTGCGCCTATGTAATCGTGACCAAGTCTCAGGGCTTCTTCCCTGCTAAATGAAATCACATCTTTAACTTGTGGTGAAAACTTAGCTTCCATATCTACCTTTGTTTACTGGAATGCTCTAAACTATAAATTATGTTTAAATAAGCGAGACCATTTTTTTTATTTTATCAACAATTACGCCATCCACCCTAAATATAAAGATGCTGGTGCCGTAATTTCACAAAACGCTGCTTTTTTTGACTTTATTGCTGATATTTGTAAACCAATATGCAATTATGTCAGACGAAAAAATAATATTCTCAATGGCCGGGGTCAATAAGATTTACCCCCCACAGAAACAAGTATTAAAAAATATATACCTGTCCTTTTTTTATGGTGCAAAAATAGGCGTTATCGGACTAAATGGATCAGGAAAATCTTCGCTATTGAAAATTATAGCTGGGCTTGACAAATCTTNNGGGTTATTCTGTCGGATATCTTGCACAGGAACCTATCCTGGACAATGAAAAGACTGTCCGTGAGATCGTTGAAGAAGGTGTAGCTGAAATCACAGCGATCCTTAAAGAATACGAAGAGATCAATGAAAAGTTCGGCCTGCCGGAAGTTTATGAGAATCCTGACGAGATGGATAAACTCATGACTAAGCAAGGTGAACTACAAGATAAAATCGATGCTACCAATGCCTGGGAGCTAGACAACAAACTGGAGCGTGCAATGGACGCCCTACGCTGCCCGGATCCTGATACCAAGATTGGTGTACTTTCCGGAGGTGAGCGCAGAAGGGTAGCCATGTGTCGCCTGTTGCTTCAAGAGCCAGATGTATTGCTACTTGACGAGCCTACCAACCACCTTGATGCAGAAAGTATCGACTGGCTGGAGCAGTTTCTGAAAGACTACAAAGGAACTGTAATTGCCGTTACCCACGATAGGTACTTCCTTGATAATGTAGCCGGCTGGATCCTTGAACTTGACCGTGGTGAAGGTATTCCATGGAAAGGAAACTATTCTTCATGGCTAGACCAAAAAGCCAAACGCCTTTCACAAGAAGAAAAGACAGAGAGCAAACGCCAGAAAACCCTTGAGCGTGAGCTGGAGTGGGTACGCATGGCGCCAAAAGCCAGACACGCTAAATCTAAAGCAAGGTTGTCCAACTACGAAAAACTCGCTTCTGAGGATTCGAGAGAACGCGAAGACAAACTGGAGCTTTTCATCCCTGCAGGTCCGCGTTTAGGTAATGTGGTTATCGAAGCTAATAACGTAACCAAGGCTTACGGCGATAAACTCTTATTTGAAAACCTGAGCTTCTCCTTACCTCCAGCAGGTATCGTAGGTATCATTGGGCCAAATGGTGCCGGTAAGACAACCTTGTTCCGCTTAATCACTGGTCAGGATGCTCCAGACACTGGCGACTTTAGAGTAGGTGAAACCGTAGAACTGGGTTATGTGGATCAGAACCACAATGACCTGGAGCCTGAAAAAACGGTATACGAAAACATCACTGACGGCCTTGACAACATCCAACTAGGCAACAAAGCTGTTAACGGACGTGCTTACGTTTCGAAGTTCAACTTCAACGGTGGTGACCAACAGAAAAAAGTAGGCGTATTATCCGGTGGAGAAAGAAACCGCGTACACTTAGCCATCACCTTGAAAAAAGGTGCCAACGTACTATTGCTGGATGAGCCGACCAACGATATCGATGTGAACACATTGAGAGCGCTGGAAGAAGCACTAGAAAACTTCGGTGGCTGTGCAGTAGTCATCAGTCACGACCGTTGGTTCCTTGACCGTATCTGTACACACATTCTTGCTTTCGAAGGTAACTCACAAGTGTACTTCTTTGAAGGTAACTACAGCGATTACGAAGAAAACCGTAAGAAACGCCTTGGTGATGTAACCCCTCACCGCATTAAGTATAAAAAACTAGCCTAATCAGGGCCCTAACATCAACCTCCAAACTGTTGGAGGTTGATGTTTACACTTACCTGCAGATACCTCGTATTCTGNNAATGATGGAATTGTCTGATACATTCCGGATGAAGTAATTACCCTGGTTCAGGATGTCGTAAGCCTGAATCTTAAAAGTTCCCCGCTCCCTGCGCAGGAAAGATTTCTCCAGACTCATATTGATGATTGTTGGATTACTCGAAGCTATAGAGTAGCCAATATTGATCCGCTTCAAGGCATCAAAACCTAAAATTACGCGTTGCGGCAACGTCGCTTTCATGCTGAGGTTAAACTCATATACCTGAATGTTCTTCAAGTTGCTGTACCCTAACGAGTATCGGTTACTATTATAGTTGTAACTCGCATCTCCAGTAATGGATAGTGCCTTCTTACTCATCCGCAGCAGTACCGCTTGCGAAAAATTAAACCCTTTGTTTTCATTCAACACGAAATTGGAGTACGAAACCGTATTGCCAAAACCCACAGTCCCCCTAACCTCCAGGTTAATCACATTATCTGCAAAGGGTTGTGACCAGGAGTAAATGCCATCTACATTGTAAGCGCCATTCGCATTCAAGAAAGTTGTTTCCTGCTTCAGTCCATTTAGTGTATCGCGCCTCAGGATTACATTACTCACCACCTGATTTTGTACCACCTCCCCGTTTACCGCGAACATAAGCACCCGCCCTGTTTCCAGATTACTGTTCTGAAAGGACAAACTTGCCATCTGATTAAAAGTAGACTTCAGGTTCGGATTTCCAACAATTACGTTCTGAAGGTTCCTAGTATTCGGCACCGGCTGTAGCTGTGTAATGTTTGGCGCCGCACTATTCCCATTATAAAGGAAAGTCAGGCTCGTACGCTCAGAGATGTTGTAGCTAACATTTGCCACAGGTGTAATGTTAAAACCAGCATGCCTGATCGTACCGTAGGGCCGTTTGTTAAAAACCGTGAGGACATTCGGTTGTGCACTTACCCCAAAGTTGTAACTCAGGTCTTCCGCACCATACCTAAAATTNNACTCAGTGAATCCACGATCCGGTTACGGCCAAATACATTCTTAACCCGGGTGAGCAAAGTATTGGCATTATCTTCCAGTTCGTAGGTATAAACAATATCCAGGTTCTTACTAACAAGCGAATCTTCATCATTTGACAAAGGCTCCGAAAACCGTACCGTACCAGACACGCTACGCAATCTATTCTTCGTATCCATCAAACGGTTCAACAAGGAATCCTTTGCAAACAAACCGGTTCTTGGATTATAATACCGGATCCGGTTGTCCATATTCTCATCAATCTGCGCATTGGAATTCTTCGCGGAAATACCCACAGACAACGTTCGTCCCGGCTTTTTCAAGCGGTGCGAAAACGCCAGGCTGCCAGCAAACTCCGGAGTATACTGGTCACTTAAAATTGTATTTCGCAGATCCTGCTTGTTAACCCCCGTCTGTTCTGATGAGGCCTGATAGTCACTGTTCGTATTTAAAAAATTTCCGGTAACGGAGGCCTGGACATAACTGACTTTACCAATAGACTGCAGATTCCAGCTGAGGTTATGTTTACCCGTATTGGTATTCCGGTTATAATCGTTTAAGGTATAAAGAGATCCGGATGGATTCAAAGTCTCTGTATAATCAAGCTGATGATTTTCATTCTTGTTATTGTCAAACGAGTAAGCCAGACTGGCAGTTACCCCATCGCTTAACTTATCCCGATAGTTCAGCCCAGTGGATATATTTCTGTTAATACCTGCAGGANNCTTTTCCCGCCAAAGGTTACCATTCGTCTGCAGTCCATACCGCTCGTTTGTTCCGGTATACAAGGCCGTATTCCCGAAGTTACCTTTGCCCCTGCCCGGCTTCGTAACCAGGTTCAGCATCTTCTGCGATTCGCCGCTTTTGTTCCCGGTAAAGCTGGACTCATCCCCGTAATCGTTAATGATCTGAACCTTTGAAATAATATCGGCTGGAAGCTGAGTGATAAAATCTTTAACATTGTTCGTAAAGAAATCCTCGCCATTAACCCGAAGCTTCGTAGTGGGTTGGCCCATGGAAATAAGTCGGCCGTCGCGGTCAAAACGTAATCCGGGGAGCTGCTTAAGCAGTTCATCTACACGGTCATTTTCGCGCACCAGAAAAGCGGCTGCATTATATTCAACGGTATCTTTAAGCACCCGAACCGGAATTACCTGCGTGGTGATTACTACCTCTTTCAGGNNCCTTTGTCCTGGTTTAAACTCCACTTTAACATCGAGCGGAACATAGCCAAGATTTTTTATGTTCAATTGAACCTGCGAACCAGAAATGCCAGAAATACTGAATTTACCCCTGAAGTCGGTGATGGCATGGAGCGTATCTTTTCCTGAGACAACACGAATGGAGGTGCCCGGGATTGCCCTGTTTACAGAATCTTTCACCGTTCCGCTTACCTTATTCGTAGCTTGAGCAATCGCATAACCAGAGCATAAAAGATTAAACAAAAGGAATAGTAATATGCGCATAACAGCTCCTTGCTATGCGAACATAGTGAAAATTGCTAAATATGACTAATAATATAAGGCATATTAAACCTTAATCTTGCTGTTCAGTTCTAGGCGCTCTTGGTCCACGCTTGTAGATAATCAAGCCATTCAGGAAGTTTCTTAAAATCTGATCGCCGCAAGGTTTGAAGTTAGGGTGATCCGTACTTCTGAAAAATGAACCCAGCTCACTCTTCGTGATCTTGAAGTTTACCAGTTCCATAATCTTAATGATCTCGTCGTTATTCAGCTCAAGTGCTACCCGCAACTTTTTAAATATATCGTTATTGCTCATATTACATTGCTATCTCTATTTTCACCTTTTTATTCTTGATCCGCTCATTGGATAAAGCTTCAAGCACCTTTCGGCTCATGCTACGTTTTACGGCAACATAACTGCTTTGATCTTTAACTTCAATCAGCCCAACATCCTCTTTTTGCAATCCGCCCTTCTTCAAAAGCAGTCCAACAATATCAATCTTGTTCACCTTATCTTTTTTACCAGCCGCAATGTACAAGGTCTGCCACTCGCTATCCTTTGGAAGTTTGTAGCCTTTATCCTTCAACACCTCTGTTTCTATACTGCCTGAAAGGAAAGGATACTTCTCCTCTTCCGTCATGATCAGGTAGGCCGTGCCTTTGGCATTCATCCGGGCTGTACGGCCATTGCGGTGCAGAAAGGCATCTTCCGTGTAAGGCAACTGATAATGTACAATGTACTGCACTTCAGGAATATCTAAACCGCGGGCAGCAAGGTCGGTGGTAATCAAAAGCTTGATACTGCCATTGCGAAACTTCAACAGGGCACGTTCACGTTCATCCTGTTCCATGCCACCATGAAAAATATCGTGCGCGAGATCTTTGTCGATCAGCAAATCACTAATCCGGTCTACCGTTTCACGGTGATTACAGAAAATCAGCGTACGCTCATCTCCAATTTTACAGATCAGTTTAAATAAAGTATCTAATTTGTCCTCGGCCGTCGTAATAACCTTTTTAAGCTTTAGATCTGGCGTTACCGCTACGCTAGCTAAAAAGTTAATCTCTTCTGCATTGCGTACACCTGCAAATTCCGGAATGACTTCCATTTTGGTGGCAGAGGTCAAGAACCGCTGCTTCAAGGAACGCAGCTGCCCGATGATATAGGACATGTCATCCTGAAAACCAAATTCCAGCGCCTTATCAAACTCATCCAGAACCAGAGCAGTTATTGTAGATTCATCAAAGTTTTCATGCTTCAAGTGGTAGGCGATCCTACCTGGTGTACCGATCAGTAGTGCTGGCGCTTCCGCCAGATTATTCCTTTCAATCTTCACCGCGTGACCGCCGTAGCAGCAGTTCACCTTAAACCCTGTTCCCATAGCTTTAAAAACCTGCTCAATTTGTAGTGCAAGTTCTCTGGAGGGCACCAGGATTAGTGCCTGAACGCCCCCCTTAGCAGGATCAAGATTTTTAAGCAGTGGCAACAAAAAGCCCAGCGTTTTACCCGAACCCGTTGGTGCCAGCAAGATCAGGTCCTTACCTTTTGCAGCAGCGCCTGTGGCAGCAAGCTGCATCTCGTTTAGCGCGGAAATATTCAGATTTTGAAGAACTCTTTGTACCATAAGCAACAAAGGTAACAAATCTGTCGGGAAGCGCCCGGTATGGCTTAAAACTTAAGATAGCGCTTTTTAAATCGACGCAAGGTTCTGTTCACCCTAGACTCCATCTNNATCGCCCCGTTTGCTCACCAGGGCACTCATATAGGTATTCGCCTTTTGTATCGGTGAATAAAGGTGATCATCCAACACTTCAAGATACTTTTCATTAGATCTGCTTGCCTGAAGCAAATAAAATTCATTCATCAAATCTGGGTTAATCGTGTTCATTGGATTTCTTTTTTAAGATACAACCATTTACAACTATAGGGTAAACAACAATTCACCAGATAAGTTGTTCTTATAATGACAAACAAATAAAACTAACAAGAATTAAATGGATAGACATACCTATCAAACAGGAATAATTGGAAACTGTGCTTACCTGGCACATATCAACAAAAACACAAATGTAGATTGGCTTTGCTGGCCAAGATTTGACAGCTCCTTTGTATTTGGAGGCTTACTTGATGATGAAAAGGGCGGTGAGTTTTCCATCAGACCTGCCGGAGAATATAGCTCAAAA
>DDAD01000172.1 GCA_002333205.1 Pedobacter sp. UBA2067 | reverse complement strand
CCGGTCTCCTATAATGCTACCACCTTCTATCAATATGGTAGCAGTTCCGGCTTTTTGAAAATTATCACCAAAGGCCCGGGGTTCAAAGGTGTCATCAAACAAACCAATCTTTTCTGGTAAAATGTCTTGAAGGCTATCCTTTATGCAGGCAATTACCTGCATTGCCCGGGTTCGGTTTTCGTTTAGACTGCAAGCCTCGTCGAATGCCGGCGCTAAGAAGGATAATGCTGCTGGATTCGGAGTGTTCTTTACGCCCCATAAGTCGGACTGATCATGTAAATTAAATCCGAAGTCAGGTTTAATCTTTTGATGTACCGCTTTAAGGATCTTTGCCTCGGGGCTTGCTGCACGCAAGTAGTCACGGTTGATATCGAGCTGGTGCGCATTTCTTCTGGTGAACCGTTGCGCACCATCCGGGTTTACCATTGGAAGTATGTAGAGCGTACAGGCGCTCATAATCTGCTGGTTTATCGAGGAATTGGGCTGTTGCTTAATAAAATTCAGCAGGTCCGTCAAAGCCATTGTACCGGTTGTTTCATCGCCATGCATTTGGCTCCATAGAAAGACTTTGCAAGGGCCAATCCCTGCTTTTAATAAGCGTATTTCCCGACCCTCGACGGAATAACTAGCAAGCTCCATGTCAAAATCGTCTGAATGACGATCCAGTATTCGCATGAGATCCGGATGTTTAAAGAAACGATCGTTCAAGGTAGATTCCTTGAATGATTGGTATGATTTCAGGATTTTATCAAGCTCCATAGGGGGGTATAAAAAAGCCATTGCCGGACGTTCATCCGGCAATGGCAAAGCTATAGATTTAATTATGGTTTGGCGTCTGTAAGTTCAAAACCCCAATTGGCGCCCTTTTCCGTGGCTGGTACACCGGTTACCATCCATTGTGGCGCCTTTGCACCTTTTAGATAGTGGTCAAAGAACTGCTGCTCGCGGATTGATATGTCCTTACGGTTTTGGCGCTGCACCAGGTTATGTGCTTCATTGTTGTAAACTAGCAACCAGGTAGGTTTTCCAAGTCTTCTCAGGNNCGACTTTGTGTTTTCTCATATTGGAACTGTCTGTTCATGCCGCTTTCCCAACGCATGCCACCATATGCGGAGGTCATGTTTGCCACAGGAGCGCCGGCCCATGCTGCAGCATACATATCTGTTTGGGTGATGAGGTATGCTACCTGATAACCACCCCAGCTCTGACCCTGTATACCGATCTTGGTTCCATCTACCCAGCTGTTTTTCTTCAATTCTTCAACGCCTGAATTGATGAACTCCATTGCTGATTTACCTGGATATCCGGTTTCATAACTGATGTCTGGTGCAAACACCAGGTATTCATTGCTTATGAAGAAAGGAATATTCAATCTTGATGGCGTAGGAGCAGGTGCCTGATAGCTATATAGTCCATCTGATAGCTTCTCATAGAAGTACACGATCATTGGGTATTTCTTGTTCGGATCAAAGTTTTCCGGCTTATATAGAATACCTTCAGATTTATAACCTTTCGGTGTAGTCCACTTAACCAGTTACGCAGTTCCCCAGTTGTAGTTCTGCTGCTGNNTTGCACTTAGTTTAACCTCAGTTTTCAGATCCAATGAACTGAATACATTTGGAGAATTCGTGTAATTCGCTTTCTCATAAACCAGTCGGTCTGCATTTTTTGCTTTAACTAGATCGGAAAACTTGAAACGAGCCATCACCGCCAGTTCAGGATCTTTTGTGTTGCCAAGGTCTTTACGGAAAAAGCCATTCTCCTTGGTAACATTGTTGAATGCATCCAGCCAGCTGGTACCTTTGTTGATAAATTCGGCTTCAGGGTCTAGCTTCTGATAACGTAATGTAATCTGGTTTTTGCGACCATATCCGTTGGTGATGTTTTTTGGTGCTGATTTGCCATCAGGATGGAAGGCCCAAATGTCATACCGGTCATAAATGTAAACGGCCTTATCTTTCTCTGCCCAACCTGCAATACCATAGGAAGAAGGATCTGCTGGAACATCATTCTCCTCATCAGCAAACTTCTCTTTAAGATCTTTATTTAGGTGTACGGTTTTTCCATCCGCGATGCTATAGCTGTACCAACCCGAAGTTTTCTTGTCGAAGTAAAGTACATAGTTCCCGTCAGGGGAGGCCATCACGTTGCTATTGATGCCAGTCAGGATTTTCCTGCGCTGCCCGCTTTTCACATCCACTAAATAGACATCGCGAATGCTTTCTGCAGTCCACTGTGTTTGAATCCTGTTACCTACGTCTGTTGTTGCAAGTACGAAAGCTGCATCTCCCTTTTTAACCAGGCTTGCATCGGGAAGATTTTTATCCGTTAAAGGAACAATCTTCGGATCGCTGTTAAAGATGTCGATTACTGTCAAATAGCTTCTTTTTAGTTCCCGGTCAAGGTTCTTTAGCTGCATAGGTTGCAAGTAGTCGTCCTTGTAGCCCCAGATGTCCAACTTGGCATGCTCGAAATCCACCAGTGTGGTATCTTTAGCTTTTCTCACAGGTGCAATGCCGAAGAACAATTTGGTAGCATCTTTACTGAAGGTTAGTTTACCATCTGCACTAACATTCCATTTAGCCGGCATACCTGGTATTTCATTATCTACCAGAATTTGCGCAGTATCCAAACTTAGGGCATTATAATATACCTGGTAAGATTTAATTTCCTGCTTTTCAGGACCCATCTCACCAACAAAAGCAATCTGTTCGCCCTCTTCATCAAAAACGAAGTTCTTGAAGGTACCTTTCCCTTTAATCAAGGTCTTCAGACCACCTTTTTCAGTGTTATAGACAAACACCCCAGCAGGCGCTTCTTTGTCTTTCTTAGAGCCGCTGCAGGTAAATACCAGCTGTTTTCCGTTCTTGCTGAAACTGTAATCGGTCACATACTTAAAGGTTCTGGTTGCACCGGTAATCAGATTTTTGAAAACGAGGTCAGTACCTTCTGTTTTTTTATCTGCGCCGGGTTTATCATCATCAGCAAGCAAATCTGCTAGGTCGGCTTTTTTAGCCGGAGGTGCAGCAACCGTCACGGCTGCATTGCTTTTCTTGGCAGTGTCTGGTTTGTCCAGGTGATAGGCAAGTAGAGCTGTTCCTTTTTCGGGCATCTGGAATGACTTCACTCTTGCGATTTTGCTCACCGCTGCGGTGGTTAGATTGATATAGCCTAAGGAGTCCTTAGGCATTTCATCTGCTTTTTTCTTTTTAATTCTTGCGGTTCTGGTTTCCTGATATTGTGGTTTGATCAGGAACGCCGCAAATTTGCTATCTGCACTAAACTTCACGCCTGTACCTCTTGATACAACAACTTTCTGGTTTGTGCTCATGTTGCTGAAGTATTGTTTGGCATCGCCTTCCTGTTGGGCAACGTTGTAGGCTGTCCATATGCCATTGTCGGAGATTTGCTTTGTCGCAATACTTTCCCAGCTGTCATAGACCTGATGATCCAACGGCTTTTTTTGAGCCAGGGCCAGGTTTNNTACGATAAAAAGTAAGATAATGGTGATTGATTTTCGCATATTCAGTATGATTCGCTATTAGTTTATAAAAATTGCAAATTCTGAAGATAATCAGCGCTATGTATGTCAAATATTACAGAACAGCATTATTCAGGATAGCAACGTCGAAAATAGCAAACTCTGCTAAGGTTGCTTTCGAAACTACAAGCGTTATTGAAAGCCGGCAAGTATAGACTAATGAAAATCTGCTTAAAGGAATATCAGACCATTGGAACGATCCACAATTTCAACACGAAGGGGAAACCGGATTGCATAAAAAAAGGTACTGTTTTAAATT
>DDAD01000025.1:4746-5085 GCA_002333205.1 Pedobacter sp. UBA2067 | reverse complement strand
ATTAGAACCGAGGTAACAGAGAAAAAGAACGCAAAGTAATAGTGTGTAGATTTTTATTGCGGCGCCCATGGTTGAAAATGGGAGTGTAGATTGCAAACTAAACGTCAACCATCTGTTAATAGCACCAGACATAAAGCAATTAAAATGAAAAATTTTATTTTTGTATAGTGCTTGCCCCTAATGATTAAGGGTGATAGTAAATTTTAATATTCTGCCAAATACGCTCACTAAACATCTATTTCTCATCCTAAAATTAGGCTTGGTGCCTTTTAAAGGCATATGGAAAATATCGACTCTCTAAAAAAAGAAATACAGTCCTTAAGGGCCGAAATTGAACGT
>DDAD01000025.1:0-4590 GCA_002333205.1 Pedobacter sp. UBA2067 | reverse complement strand
GGACTTTGATCACATTGATCATGGTCCCTTTTTCTTTGCTATATTAAGATGACCAAAAAGAAATAATGCTACTGCAGCTGGAGAGAAGGCTTCCTTTTTTGAGACTATTCTTTCTCTTTTTGCCAGCTACGGAAGTTCAGGTTTTCTAAATGATACCAGCGTTTGTTACTCTTTAATGAGATGGATCTATGATGTGACTTGCTTTTTGTAAGTGGATTAGGTTAATACTAACTGTTCTGTTGGTTTAGCCTTATCTTAAGTATATCAGTTTAAACGTCTATATTCAAGTGGTGTAAGACCAGTTTTCTGTTTAAAAAGCCTGGTAAAGTGCTGCTGATATTTAAAGCCGAGATCTGCAGCTATACGGCTAATTGTTTTTGATTGGTCAAAGATCTCGATCTTTGCCTGATCTATTACTCTGGATTGTATATAATCCAACGCTGTACTCCCGATCTCCCGTTTGATCAAATCACCAAAGTAATTGGGAGATAGATGCAATTGCTTTGCGCAATAAGAAACAGTGGGCAAACCCAGTTGTGCTGCTTTACCGGATGTAAAATAATCTGCTAACAGCTTTTCAAATCTTGCAAGAATGTCTTTATTGGCGTGGCTTCTTGTAATAAACTGACGATCATAAAAACGCATACAATAGTTCAGGAACAGTTCAATGCTGGAAACCACCAAGGTTTTACTGTGCTTATCGATGTTCTGGTCTATCTCACCTGCAATTTTTTTAAATAAATCGACTATTGTCTCTTTCTCCTTTTTAGAAAGGTGCAGTGCTTCATTCACCTCATAAGAAAAAAAGCTATAATTCTTTATCACTTTTCCAAGGTGCGAATCCTTAATAAAATCGGGATGAAAGACTAGCGCGTAGCCAGAAGGAATTACGGCTTTTCCATGGCTGTGTATTCCGTAAACCTGTCCTGGAGAAAGAAATACCAATGTCCCATCCTCATAATCATAATTCTGACAACCGTAGACAATGTCGCCACAGCGAATATTTTTTAAGAAGATGGCATAAATTCCAATATAATGCCTGTATTGCATAACAATTGGCACCTCATCAAAGTTGACGACACTAACGAGCGGATGTAGGGTATCTACACCCACATAATCATTGTATTGGCGGACGGTGTCGATTTTTCTTATTTCTTCCATTTCCATCTTCCTGATCTTAAATTTCAAATTTATGAAAAACGACTTGTCTTAGTGCGTGTCTGTGTTCTAATCCGTAAAACTGGTAAATAAATCCGTATTCTATATAAAACGGAAACTAGCTATAACAGCTATATTTACCCTTAAGCGTTGGGGCTATAATACTGCCGGGCTTCACCAGCACCAGCAAAACCTATTAAAACCTGATCAAGCACATGAAGTCATTCTTAATAACCACAATCACTTTGCTTCTCGCGGTTAGTACCAGCTGCCTTGGGCAAACCAGCAGGAAACAGGAGAAAATGGAACTTAATTTTATCTTTCCAAAAGGGGAACTTGGACCATCTGAAAATTTTACTGGTAAGGCATGGAACGTCGGCATAGTAGCTAACGACAGTTTGTATAATACGGTCGTAGGAAACGTCTATTTCGAACCAAGTGCAAGAAGTAACTGGCATAGACATCCTGCCGGTCAGATCCTAATTATCACCGATGGTGTCGGCTACCATCAAATTAAAGGAAAACCTAAACAAACGCTCAAAAAAGGTGATGTCGTTCAATGTCCCCCGAATGTAGAACACTGGCACGGGGCTAGTCCAGATTCGGGCTTGCTGCAGATGTATATTCTTCCAAAAACAGAAAAAGGGATTGTAACCTGGCTGCAGAAAGTGACAGATGAAGAGTATCGTGGAGGAAAGGAATAAGACCGGCGCAGTAAGCTAATAATAAGTACTAAATTGCTTTAAACGTTAAGTATGGAAGAGAATAACAGACTTAAACTATCCCGCAGGGATATGATTATTGGCACGACAGCAGCCATCACGGCCATTGCTGCAACCAAGGTTACTGGCGTAGAAGCCGCTAAATCTAATAAAATTGCGGTATTGGAAGTGTCGTTTGTAGTAAATGGCAAAAAGCAACACTTGCAGCTTGATACCAGAACAACGCTGCTTGACGCACTTCGGGAACATTTAAAATTAACTGGCACAAAAAAGGGATGTGATCAGGGTCAATGTGGCGCCTGCACGGTAATGGTAAACGGGCGCAGGATCAATTCCTGTCTTTCTCTAGCACTTCAGCATGAAGATGATAACATTGTAACTATTGAGGGTCTGGGTTCACCGGATGATCTTCACAGGATGCAGGCAGCATTCATAAAACATGATGCTTATCAATGCGGCTATTGTACCCCTGGACAAATCTGTTCGGCAGTTGCAGTACTGGAAGAAATAAATTCTGGAATACCCAGCCATGTGAGTGTAAACCTGAATCGTTCACCCTCATTAAACAGTGATGAGATCAGGGAGAGAATGAGTGGCAATATTTGTCGTTGCGGCGCCTATTCGAATATTGTAGAAGCAATTACAGCGGTAGCCGCAAAAAAGATCTAAAACTCCAGCTCACACCACATGAAATCATTTACATACCAACGTGTTAATTCAGCAGTTGAAGCTGCGAAAGTAGCCTTCAGTGTGGCAGGTTCAAAATTTATTGCCGGAGGCACAAATCTGCTGGATCTTATGAAACTGCAGATCGAAGTGCCCACGCATTTAATCGATATCAGCAAAGCAGGGTTGAATAAAATTGAACAAACTGCTGATGGCGGTCTACGAATAGGAGCTTTGGTGACCAATACCGACCTTGCTGCTCACGATCTGGTAAGGCGAGATTATGAATTACTTGCAAGAGCACTGCTGGCAGGCGCCTCCGGACAGCTTCGTAATAAAGCAACCACTAGCGGAAATCTTTTACAGCGTACCAGGTGTCCGTACTTTTATGACACCAATCAGCTTTGCAACAAAAGGGTGCCTGGCAGTGGTTGCGCTGCTATAGCAGGCTTCAGCAGGCAACTCGCTATTGTTGGTAGCAGTGATCATTGCATCGCGACTCACCCGAGTGATATGGCGGTTGCTATGATGGCCTTAGATGCCACAATCGAAACTGAAAATGCAAAAGGCGAGCAAAGGAAAATTCCAATTGCTGATTTCTACCAGCTGCCCGGTAACACACCACATCTTGAAACTGTGCTCCAAAAAGGTGAAATCATCACCTCTGTATCGCTCCCACGTCCTGCTGGTGGTAAACAGATTTACCAGAAAATAAGAGATAGAGCATCTTATGCTTTCGCAATTATTTCAGTGGGTGCGATCATCTATCCCAATGGAACCGGAAAGATTGCAGTTGGAGGGGTTGCTGCAAAGCCTTGGCGTATTGGAAAAGCTGAAGCACTTTTACCAGATGGTGCTAAACAGGTTACAGAACGTCTATTAGCAGAAGCAAGACCAACCCAGGATAATGAATATAAAATAACACTGGTAGAACGAACAATAGCATCGGTTATTCAACAAGCTAGGAGGTAATATGAAATTCGATAAACCAGCAGGAAAAAACGCAATTGATCAGCTGAAGGTAATTGGTAAGCCAGTTGATAGAATTGATGGACCATTGAAAACAACAGGCTCGGCAACATATGCCTATGAACATCAGATTGCGGGCTCAAAACCAGTTTATGGATATATTGTTGGAGCAGGTATTGCCAAAGGGCGAATAACAGCGATCCATCAAACGGCAGCAAAATCCCTTCCCGGAGTTATTGGAGTCATTACAGCCTCAAATGCAGGTCCGCTTCAAACTGGAAAGTTTTACGCAGACAGGCTGTTCGCAGGCCCGGAGATTGATCATTATCACCAGGCGATTGCTATAGTTGTGGCGGAGAGCTTTGAACAAGCACGTGCAGGTGCTGCACTGCTTCGGGTTGATTATGTCAGATCCAAAGGGTCATTTGATTTGAAGGAAGCTAGAAATTCTGCAACAATACTTAGACCTGGTGGACCTTCAGCCCCGGCCAGTCCTGAAGCAAACATTTTTGATGAAGCTTTCCAGTCTTCAACTGTCAAGCTCGATGAAACTTACACCACTCCTGATCAGTCGCATGCCATGATGGAGCCNNACAAACTTACGTGCTGGTGCTCCATTCAACAAATTAACTGGGGTGTTCGAGACCTGGCTAATATCCTGGGCATAGATAAAAAGAATATTCGTTTCATTTCCACCTTCATTGGTGGAGGGTTTGGCGGCAAGGGCACTGTGCTTTCAGATATCGTGGCAGCATCGCTTGCTGCCAGGCTCACCGGACGTACGGTGAAGATAGCACTTCAAAGAGCTTTGATGTTCAATAATACGATCCACCGCCCAGCGACTATTCAGCGGATAAGGATCGGAGCAGATCCAAATGGAACCATTACGGCCATTGGACATGAAAGCTTGTCGGGGAATATTCCCGGCGGGTTCGCAGAATATACAACCACATCTACAAAAATGCTTTATGCTGGTAAAAACAGGATGACACAACTAAAATTAGCTGTCTTAAACTTGCCAGAAGGCGCAGCAATGCGAGCTCCGGGTGAAGCATCTGGCAAGATGGCCTTAGAA
>DDAD01000160.1:2529-2747 GCA_002333205.1 Pedobacter sp. UBA2067 | reverse complement strand
ATAAGCCTGATTTTGGTTGAATGGCGCGCCTCTACGGCATGCATGTTCAGCGCAGCCGTTAAATAAGGACTACCCATTAAATCTCCTGCCAAGCCTTTGGTTGCCCTTAGCGCAACATCTTCCAAACCTTGTGCGATTTTCAAGAAGCTGTCCAGGTTTTGGAAAGGTCTTGAAAATTCACCTTTACCAGTGAAGTCGTAAGAAGATGCGGCGGGGGC
>DDAD01000160.1:0-2450 GCA_002333205.1 Pedobacter sp. UBA2067 | reverse complement strand
ATCCGCGGCTGTAAAATGCAGCCGAGAAGTGTTCTATAGCAAGTGCAGTGTTTAATGCACTAAGAACTGCAGGAGTAGCACTTTGTCCATAGGCTTTTTTGAACATGGTTCCCACAGCAAGTGGTACCGATGCAGCAGCGACTTTCTTTCCGAAGCTAAAGAAATCTTTCATTGCAGCTCTGCGGGGACTAATGCGATCATAAATCTCCGCATCAACCTTTTCTATTTCGTTCAGTATATTTAAAAAATTCATAAGGGTTCTGTTTAAGCAGTTGGTAAATTACTAGCGCTGATTTCTGTGGTAATGTATTGTTTAACAAAATCTAATACCGCCGATGGTGGTAATGCCCTGTCTTGTCCATTTGAACCTACCACGCCTGCAGCGAAATCGTTTGGCTTTAAGGTCTCACGAATGTAGGCAGCGTGGCGTGCCTCCACGGAAACAATTTTAGCGGCTGTTATTAGTGCGTCCTTTGATTTCAATGCTGGTGCTATACCGTTGTATGCAGCAACACCAATATCTTCAAGATCCTTTGCTGCACTTAATACAGAATTCCGATCGCTGAAGTTGATCTTGCTAAAGTCAAAGGCAAGATTGCCGATCTTGTTGTCACCAAGTAATTTGATAAGCAACTCACGGTGTGCAACTTCGTGCAATTGAATATCCGTGATGAAGTCCCGTTCTTTCTCGCTAATTCCCGACCAGAAGGATTCCACAACTTTCGTATAAAACGCTGCTTCTAGCTGCTCCAGTACAAGTGCATAATTTAAAATCCCGTTATCTCCCGAACCTAAATTAACCTTGTTTTCTCCGGGTACAATTGGGTCGGTTGGACCAACGTAATCTTTATCTTTGCTGCAGCCTGCCGCCATTAAAGCAACACCTACGGCCCCGGCACCTGCAAACTGCAGGAACGAACGACGAGGCAATACGGAATTTAAAGTGCTTTCACTGCCGTGAGTCACTTCTTTTTCTTCTTGTATTAAATTCTTCATGNNAACTATTTTGCAATTTATAGTAAGTAGTACGTTTAAACCAGATATATGACAAAGTGAGAAAGAAATTGTGTATTAGATTCACATAGCTACACACTTGATTTCTAGTATCTTAACACAAACCAGTTTGAATGAGTAACACAATTAATGCCATAATAGTCGATGATGAGGAATTTGCAAGATCTTCGCTGTTTTTTTTATTACAGGACAACTGTAAAGTGGTGCATATCACTGGAATAGCGAAATCTGTTGCTGAAGCAAAACTGCTCTTGCAAAAGCATCCGGTTGATCTTATTTTCCTCGACATTGCGATGCCGGGCGAGAACGGCTTTGAATTAATTAGCACAGCTGAGCAATATAGCGCACATGTGGTGTTCACTACTGCATATGATCAATATGCAGTTAAGGCGATCAAAGCAAACGCACTTGACTATCTTTTAAAGCCCATTGATATTGATGAACTAAAGGAAACGGTTGATAAAGCCGTTAAGCACATCGTGTCGAAGAAACCCGAATTTTCGGAAAATGATAGGTTACTTAACCTAAAAAACGACCTTGACCACAAAACTGTACGCAAAATTAGTTTACCAAATGGGCAGGGTTACACCCTGGTGGATCTGAATCATATTGTACATGTTGAAGCAGACAGCAATTATTCGATTTTCCATCTCCACGACAACGAGAAAATAACGGTATCTAAAGTGTTGAAGGAGTATGAGGAAATCTTACCTGAACGTCAGTTTGTTCGGGTTCATAAGTCAAGCATCGTGAACCTTAATTATTTACAGGAATACAACTCCAGGAATGGTCTTGAACTCACCCTTAAAAACGGTCAGAGAATTGCTGTTTCCAGACGTAGAGCGAGTGATTTTCTCGAACGAATTCGAAACTATACCCAGCAATAAACAACAATTTTGTGCTCAAAAAACTCACCTTATACATTGTTTTTACATGTGTGCTACTTCTGCCACAGTTACTGCATGCACAAACCAGTTTCATTGAACATTTCGACATCAAAGACGGGCTGCCTAGCAACACTTGCTTTTATAGTCTTGAGGATAGCAAGGGATACCTCTGGATTGGAACAGATGCAGGTGTAAGTAGATTTGATGGAAAATACTTCCGTAATTTTAGTATTGATGATGGTCTGCCGGACAATCAAATTCTCCAGATAAAAGAGGATAAAAATGGCAGAATATGGTTTCTTAGCTTCAGTGGTAAGCTAAGCTATTTCTACAACGGCAAGATTTACAATAAGTCAAACGCTCCCCTACTCAGTAAGCTGAATATTACAGAAATCGTTATTTCATTTTTTGAGGACAGCAGGGGTTGGCTTTGGCTCGGCACCAACAAAAACCTACTGTACTTATATGATGGCACACGTCTGGTAAAGTTTAGATCCAAGGACATGAAGCGGCAGTTTATAGATGCTTCTGTTTATGAAGACCGGGACC
>DDAD01000091.1 GCA_002333205.1 Pedobacter sp. UBA2067 | reverse complement strand
TTGCGCATTTTTTATCCAGAACAAGCCTGTGTATGCTTATGGAAAAGGAGATCTGTTCAAACCGGTTACGCTGGACCTGTCGGCCTACAATATTGTTTTGGTAAAACCACCAATTCATGTTTCCACAGGTGAAGCTTATGCTGGAATGATTCCGCAGGCGAATGACGAAAACTTGGCTGAGCAGGTTTCCCTGCCGCTTGAAAGTTGGAAGCATCATATCAAAAATGATTTTGAACGGATAGTGTTCGAGAAATATCCAGCCATAGCAGACGTTAAAAATAGTCTGTACCAGGCTGGGGCCATCTATGCTTCAATGAGTGGCAGCGGCTCGTCCGTTTANNCAACCTGGTTCGTAAAAACAAGAAATTCAACTTTGAAGCAGTGAATCCTGCGGGCCAAGCGGTAGAAATAGATGCTAAACCGGAGATTGGCGGCGAAGGGAAGGGCTTCCGCCCGATGGAAATGTTGCTTGTTGGTCTGGGTGGCTGCAGTGGCATAGACATGGTCAATGTGCTTCAGAAGCAGAAGGAGCCTCTAGAAGATGTTAAAATCAGCATAAAAGCCAGTCGACGCGATGAAGAAATGCCGCCGATCTTCGAAGAAATAAACATACACTTCGACCTTTATGGTCCCTTGAACCAGCAGAAGGTGGAACGCGCCTTGTCGCTGACCTTCGAAAAATATTGCTCAGTATCCAATATACTTGGGCGCTCAGCAACCTTAAAATACACTTACACCATTCATTCCTAAAATAATGTCAGAAGAAAACTTTGAGACCATTGCCATCCGCCTCCAGGCGGAACGCAGCCAGTATAAAGAACACTCGGTGCCACTTTATCTAACTTCCAGTTACAAATTCGACGATGCAGAAGATATGCGCGCGTTGTTTGCAGCAGAAAAAGAAGGTAATGTTTATAGCAGATATGCTAATCCAAATACATCTGAACTTATTGAGAAGATGGCCGCACTCGAAGGTGCGGAGACCGGCTGGGTAACCGCCACGGGTATGGCTGCAATTTTTACCACCAAGGCAACTTTCCTGCAAAATGGACATCATGTGCTTTCCAGCCGTGCTGTGTTTGGATCGACGCATCAGTTGCTTACAGGTATTTTTCCAAAATGGGGGATTAATTACTCCTATGCCGATCTAGATAAGCCACAGCAGTGGATTGATGGCATCAAAGAAAACACGAAGATGATTTTCGTGGAAACGCCATCAAATCCCGGAATCGATATTATTGACTTAAAATGGTTGGCTGATCTGGCTAAAGAAAACAACCTTCTGTTGGTAGTTGATAACTGCTTTGCTACGCCATATCTGCAGCAGCCGCTAAAATTGGGTGCGGACATTTCCATTCACTCGGCAACCAAATACATCGACGGACAAGGGCGTACACTTGGCGGTATCATCCTGGGTTCTGCAGAGCTGATCAAACAAATTGAAGGCTTTGCAAGACATTCAGGGCCGGCTATGTCGCCTTTCAATGCCTGGTTGCTGTCTAAAAGCTTAGAAACACTTGCCGTGCGCATGGACAGACATTGTGAAAATGCACTTAAAGTGGCTACCTTCCTGGAAAGCCATTCGAGCGTTAAAAAAGTCATGTATCCATTTTTGGAATCGCATCCACAGTATGAAATTGCAAAAAGGCAGATGAAACAAGGCGGTGGCATCGTCACTTTTGTAATTGAAGGCGGTGTGCAGGCTGCGGCCAGCTTCATGGATCGATTGAAGATGTTCTCGATTTCTGCCAATCTGGGCGATACCAGATCTATTGCAACGCACCCTGCAACGAGTACACACTCTAAACTTACTGAAGAACAACGTCTGGAAGTTGGGATTGAGCAAGGAACTATTCGCCTTTCGATCGGGCTTGAACATATTGACGACATCCTGAAAGATGTGAAACAAGCACTTAGCTAAATTCCACTCGCCATAAAAAAAGCTGTTCAGTAATGCTGAATAGCTTTTTTTATGTCCTTTAATGCAGTAATAACCCGTTGGTTTTACTTCATGTGCTATTTATTTAGCTAATATACTTGCGGTCCTCTTCACTCAGGTGATCCTTTTTTGAGTCATCAGCATCGAAACGATCATCATAGGTGGTGACCGTTGTTCGAGGTTTGGCAACGAAGTAGCCCAATACAAACCCGATGAAAGTGCAGACACCGATCACAACAAGCTTCGAAACTTCTGCTGTAGTGAAAATGAAATTAAACTCCACTGCATCGGTGTTGATGACCAGGAAGACCGTAACGAGTGCCGTAAAGGCAATGATGAATAAGGTTTTTGCACGCATGAGAATTAGAAGCTATAATTTAATAATAATTCAAAAATAGGATTATGCCGGTAAGTATGGTTAACAAACACAATTCTTGTGCCCAGGTCTATGTTGGGTTGGTACCGGAGCACGTTCATATCAGCATGAACTTCGATTCCATAGGTCTTAGGTTCTAAAATTGATGTCTCCAGACCAATGTTTTCGTAATGCGAGAACACGCCGCCTCGTATATTGCGAATATAGGCAAGCGGTCCAAGTTCTGCGTCAGGAAAGGCAATAGGGAACCTGTAGTTTAATAGAAAGGTGTTCTTTAGCCTACTCCTTGCCTGAATGTTATTATATCCGTAAACCGTGTTTATCTCCGTATTGTATTGTCTCACCCCCGAAGCTTCCTGATAATTGAAGTTCATCAGGAAACTGTGATTTCTTCCAAGCCCCGGGAAATAGGCGAACGCTTCTGTTGAAAACAGATCGCCTTGAAGTTTCGAATCAAATGGCTGGTGAAAATATTTGAAGCGTAGGATCTGTCCCCATCTGGGAGCGATATCCCGCTCTGCCTGCCTGATACTGTGCTGCAAGGTAAGGCCGTAGTTTAACGGAAAATTGAGCCTGGTGTTGAAGCTGGATGGCAAGTTCTCCAGCATGTAACGCCGGGTATAACTTGTGCCTGCATTTACCGAAATGTTATAGTTGTGATTAAGTGCGCTAAAACTGATTGGAATTCTGGCATTCAGTCCTACGTAGTCTTCCCGCCAGTCACCCTGCTTAATCACCTTGTTGGAATTATAGAAACTTCTCCGCGGCCGGTTTTCGTAATTAACTGTAAACACTGGAAGGAAGCTTTTTATGGAGATGCCGGCATTGTAGGCAATGCGATTCAAATCCCGGTGATAGTCTACTCCGGTAAATAGACTTATTGTATTCAGCAGATTGTCTGACTGCAGCTGCAGTCCTCCCTTGTAGCTGTCCTCAATGGTTGGAATTATGCTGTGAAAATTGAACACATGCTGCAACTTTTTATAGGGCCGAGTTAGGTAATTGCTGTCCGGAATTTTGGCAAATACATCCCAGATGTTTTCCTGCGCTTTAACGCCGGCGCCGAAGAAAACGAAGTTATCTGCATCGACTTTCCTGCTAGAAAAAGTTGTCGTTGCAATCTCAAAGCCCTGCGAATTGTAGTTGTTAAAAACAAAAGTGTCCTCATTTTTGCCAGGTGCAAGGTTAAAAGCGCCGAATTTAGAAGCGCTCAGAGCCATTATCTCGTTTGAGTTGAGGTCTAAATAGTAAATGTTATCTAAACCGCTGTAATGGGCGTTAAATGCGATCCCGTCCTTGTAAAACACCGGTTTGCTGATCTGTTGACGTGTTTTTTTGATCAATTCTACGCTTTTGCCTGATTTTTCTTCTAGCCACAAGGACTTCCCTTTTTCAGAGACACTAATGTAAGTAACGGCAGTTCCATCGTTATTGTAGGCTGGCGTTTGTAGAATAAGGTTGTCTTTATTCTCATATTTATAGAGGATTTCTCCGGTGTTTGCGTCCAGCTCCACAAGATTAAACTGGTTGCTTAAATCAACCTGAACAGCAATAATTTTCTGCCCATCTGTAGATAGGGTAGGGGAGAAGAGCCTGGATTTAAAAGTCAGCTGTTTGTAGGATTTGGTAGAAATATCGTATCGGCAAATAACGCTGAAACTTTCCTGTCGGAACCGGGGATTGTATCGAATCTCATCCCATACAATTACACCTTTAGAGAAGCTAAACCAAGGCTGTTCCTGATACCCAATTTTCAGAATGGTTTGTTCGTTTTTGTTGTTGTCAATAACGACGAATTGTGGGGTTTGCGCTTTGCTCTTTTTTAAAGTTAGAATGCTTCCATTTTCCAAGGCGACTGGTAATAAATAGTCGGTCGAAAACGCTGGGGTTTTGGTTTGTGTCTGGTAGTTTTCGTGACTAGATANNCAAACTGTTTTGTTTTGTCCATTCCTGTTGAAGCAATTCGGTCGTTTCCTTGTACCATTGATGCGTCCCTTTTCCAGTGTATTTTTTCAGACTGTTGGAGAATGGATAAAATCTTAATGGACGTCTTTTAATGTCGGTAAGTACGCTGTCAAAAATCCCTTTTCCAAATTGGTTTCTAATGTTTGCGCTTAGCAGGTAACCGAGTTGATAATAACCGGGAGTTACATCTTTTGAAGAACCGAAGTTTGCTTTGCTATAGCTGTACGTTTTTCCACTGATCAGGTTAGCACGATAGGGCATGATCCAGGCGGGCTGCCGTCCTCGTCCGGAGTTAGTTAATGCGGTCTCCATTGTAACTGCGTCTCCTTCAAAGAACCAGAGTGGAATAGATGCCCCCATCCAGGCAAAATATACAAGTTCAGGGAAAGGTCGGTATTGTCCATTTGTGAGCTTGTCATACTGCGCTGCATGACGCAGTTCATGTACCGCAAGGTTGTTCAGCCAGTCCTGGCTGTCAAACGCCTGGGGTGGGGTAGTGAAGAACTCGGTTTTTTTTGGGCCAAGTTGTACGAAGCCATTTGCAATCACACCGCGGTTTTGTAGCACGACAGGAAGCTGCGTTCCTGCTACATTAAGACTGGATGCCTCATGAGGATAGATAAAGCTGATGGTGTTTGCCATGCGCTGTGCTTCGCCTTCTAGCTCGACCGGAAAAATGATTTTAAAGCCCTCTGTATCTATTTGACGCCACTTTACACTAAGTGGGTTCTGCTCACCGTTGAATAATTGTGCTCGGATGTCTAGTGATGTAATGGTTAATACCGAAGTCATTAAAATACTGATAAATAGGAATCTGTGTAAATAGAAAGTGTGCATATAGCTTGAATGCTAAATATTTTAGCTTTTATGATGAGAGAAGTTGTTTTTTATATAAAGTAAATGTTTATCAAATGTAATTAACATGCTGATTTTGTGTTTTTTGTTTTTGTGTACATGGTTTTTAAAATAACGCTTTAATGGTTTAAAATACAGCTAAATCATCCATTTTTTGATTCTTTGTGGTGGTTTATAACTACTTCTTTAATTTGGTCGTAATATACACTAATCAGTCGTAATTGAAGACTGGAACTTCAGCTTTACAGGGAAGAATAGCAATTTTAAGGCTCTTGTAAATCTTCGGGAAGTTTAAAAATAGCTACACTTTTTTCTGAAAAATTGACCGGTAATTCTCGATATTCTTTAAGTGGCAATTGGAATTACCACTAATTTCCGACATTAAATGGCCGTTGATTTGTCTGCTAATCGCATGTTTAAAACCCACATTACCACTCCAATTTTATGATCTAAGATAGGTTTAGATCCCTTTAATTGATTCAAATTGCAGCTCTAGTTTGTGCTATATATCTTCTAATATTTGAATTTAGTATGCGGTATAAAAGTGTTGTGTTTGCGTTTAAACAACAGCATGGATTAAGGGTTATCCTTGGTTAAAATGATATAATTTATTGTGTTTACAACTGTTAATATTTGTGTAATAGCTGTGCTTAAATGGGGTTAATTTCTGTACCATTTGTTGAATTTGTTGATGGTTTTTTAGTCCAAAGGGACCGGGTAACACTTGTATTTAGCGTTTCGATTTTATCCATTTATTAGTGCTTATTAAACTTTATTTGGCGGTTTGCTGGCCGATTAAAGTGATAATTAGTACTGTAAAATTAGCCCTTTTACCTTATAGGTTGTTCATATGGACTCCTCGTTTGTGCCAGTTAAGATCTAAAATGCAGTATATGTTTAATTGATATGGATGGAATAGTAACTTGTATTGCGTCGTTTATACGGCCGCTATCTGCCCTGTCCGCACCCTGGGTATTGAAGAATGTTCAGGCTCTTTAGCAGGTTAAAAATTGGACATACCTTTGGTATAGTTATCAGATAAAGCATGATTTGATTGGCTGTTGCGCCTTCAGTTTTACTGAAGTTTCTTGCGTGTTTTGTAGATTGGATAGAGGAAAACGGCGCCTAAGATAAGCACTGCGCCAATGTAAAATCCAAGGGTCATCTTCTCTTGTTTTCCAAAAAACAGGAAGGCTAAAAGGATGCCGTAGACTGGCTCTAGATTGGTGATCAAAGCGACTCTGAATGCCGATAGAGTACGCATAACAGACACCCCTGCAACATAGGCTAATGCAGTGCAGATCGTGCCGAGGAAGGTTAAATAAATCCAATCCATTCCACTTAGATTGAACGTCTCTGTCTGCAGTGTCCCGTCAAAGAGACGGTAGATACTGATCCAGAAAAAAGCCCCGGAGATCTCGTAAAATCCGATTACCTGTGGCTCTGTTTTCTGCACCAGTGTGGAGTTGAAAATATTGAATACACTAGAAGCAAGTGCCGCTGAAAGTCCGAATATAATACCGAGGGTATATTGACTTTCAAATTTAAAAATCAGGTAAATTCCAAGGATTATGATAAGCCCGATGACGATGTCTGCAACCAGAATTGGCTTCCTTTTTATCAGCGGCTCTAATACCGCAGTAAATAAGGTAAATGAAGATAGACAGACCAAGGTTACTGATACTGTAGAAACCTTAATTGCATGGAAGAACAAAATCCAGTGTAGCGCGACGATACTTCCTATCAAAAAGAACTGCAGGAACTGCTTCCTGCTTACCTTCAAATTAACCTTTGCAATACTGAAATAAATGAACAGGGTGATGCTCGCAATAAGCACACGGTACCATACCATTTGCACGGCGTCAATGGAGATCAATGCACCGAGGATTCCGGTAAATCCCCAAACGAAAACGGTTGAATGCAGAATCAGCAGATTTCTTTTTTCAGTAGCAGGGGTGATGTCAGACATGTTATTTAGGTGCTTTTTTTAGCAGTACATAGCCTAGAATTCCGAATAGGATGGTCGGTAACAATACCGCAAAAAGTGGTGGAATACCACCTTTGATGGAGAACATTTTTGCGAACTGGTTTAATACAATATACCCGAAGCTTAAAAAGATTCCGATACCAAGCGGTAAGCCTACGCCTCCGCGTACTTTACGTGAAGATAGTGCAACACCAATCAACGTCAGAACAAAGGCGGAGAGGGGCTGTAAATAGCGTTTGTACTGCTCAAATAATAGATCGTTCATGATACCCGATCCGCGTATACTTTCCTTCCTGATTTTATCTGAGAGTTCGCGGTTGCTCAGGTTCTCGTAGATGTTGTCGTAAGCGGAGAAGTCATCCGGACGCATGTCCAGGATGGTGTCTTTTTTCTTGTCGCCACCCGTGATGAAGGTTTCTTTTAGTCCATCTATATTGCGGATGGTATAGTTCGACAGCTTCCAGGAACGTTTAGTCGAATCCCAGGCAATGGACTCCGCCACGATCTTTTTACGCATCACATCACCTTCAAAATTATCAAGGATGAATTTGGTTCCAATCTTGGTTTTGTTGTCAAAGCCGTCTATGTAGATGTAGNNTGGCCCTTCACCGAAGGGCTTCCTTGTTTCACATAGGTGTTTTCAAAGGTATTCTTAAGGGTGTTTGTGTATGGTAGAATGTAAAGGTTCGCAGCCAGATTAACTGCGAAAATGATAAATGCGGAGATAAAATAGGGACGTAAAAACCGGTTAAAGCTCACGCCACCACTTAGAATGGGTACAATTTCCGTCTGGTCGGCCATCTTGGCGGTAAAGAATATCACCGCGATGAAGTTAATTAGTGGCGAAAGCATGTTCACATAGAATGGAATGGAACCCGCATAATACAAGGAAACAACCTGCCAGAAGGTTAGGTTGTTCCTTAAGAAATCGTCCAGCTTCTCCGAAAGATCAAAGATCACGATTATCACAACGAAGATCGTAAGGGTATATATAAATGTACCCAGATACTTGCCGATAATATGGCGGTCTAAGATTTTGATTCTGCCTGTCAGAAAGTTCATTTACAATTTTTGGCCTAATACTTTCACCATTTTGTTTTTCCACTCATAAAACGTTCCATTAATGATTCGTTCTCTGGCTTCTTTTACCAGCCACAAGTAAAAATTAAGGTTGTGTAAGGTAGCTATTTGAGCGCCAAGCATCTCTTTAGAGTGCATTAAATGTCTCAAATAGGCCTTAGAATATACCTGATCCGCATATAGATCACTGTCAGGTTCAATTGGAGATAGGTCGTCGGCCCATTTCTTATTTCCGATATTTATTATTCCGTTTTTCGTGAATAACATGCCGTTACGTGCATTCCTGGTCGGCATTACACAGTCAAACATGTCTACCCCTAAAGCAATGTTCTCCAGGATGTTAATAGGTGTACCAACACCCATAAGGTAACGTGGTTTCTCTTCAGGAAGGATATCGCAAACCACTTCGGTCATGCCATACATTTCTTCTGCTGGTTCTCCAACGGACAATCCACCGATGGCATTACCCTCACGACCCATGCTCGCAATGAATTCCGCTGATTTTACACGAAGATCCTTGTAAACGGAACCTTGTACAATCGGAAACAAGGTCTGCTCGTAGCCATATTTTGGTTCAGTTGTATCTACCCGTTCGCAGCAGCGTTTCAGCCAACGATGTGTCATCTGAATAGATCTTGCCGCATAGCGATAGTCGCATGGATAAGGCGTACACTCATCAAATGCCATGATGATATCGGCACCAATGGTACGCTGAATATCCATTGCATTCTCCGGTGTAAACAAGTGTTTGGAGCCATCAATATGGGAGCTGAAGGTGACACCTTCTTCCTTAATCTTACGCACCTTGCTTAATGAATAGACCTGATAACCGCCGCTGTCGGTTAAAATTGGACGGTCCCAGCCAATAAACTTGTGTAAACCGCCTGCTTTTTCGAGGATGTCTAATCCCGGACGGAGGTATAAATGATAGGTATTACCTAGAATAATCTGTGCATTGATGTCATCTTTGAGTTCCCGCTGATGAACCGCTTTTACGGTACCTGCCGTTCCTACCGGCATAAAGATTGGGGTTTGTATTTCGCCGTGTGCTGTTGTAACTGTCCCTGCTCTTGCTTTTGAAAAGGCATCACGTGCCTCTAAACTAAACTTCATATATTAATTTGCTCGCCAAATAATTCGTCAAAAGTAGCAAAAAACGCGCTATTAACCCGTTTAAATTTTTATCAACATCGGGAACATTACAGATTATTAATCAGAAATTTGGCCACCAAAAATACACTGTGAATTTATCTCTAATAGCGCTGGTGCTACTTGGTGCCTTCCTCTTTTGTTTCCTGGTTCAGCTTTATTTTAGCCTCTTTGTACATCTTAGACTAGCAAAATTTACCGTACAGGAAATTCCAGTCGCTAATGCTACGCCGATAACGGTCATTATATGCGCCCGAAATGAAGCAGCTAACCTGCAGGCTAATCTACCCGCAATATTGACCCAGCAGTACCCGGATTTTGAAGTGGTGGTCGTAAATGATCGTTCCTGGGATGGGACAAAAGAAATTCTGCGTGATTTTGAAGCAGTATACCCAAACCTAAAAGTGGTTACTGTACCAGAAAGCGCAAAATACATCGCCGGGAAGAAGTTTGCCGTGACAATGGGCATTAAAGCTGCGAAACATGACTGGCTCGTATTCACTGACGCGGATTGCAAACCAGCGTCGTCACAGTGGCTTACCGGTATGCAGAAACCAGCAGATCCTTCTACTGAAATCCTCTTAGCTTACTCGCCATATACCAAAAGAAGGGGATTGCTCAATGCGCTTATACGATTCGAAACTTTCTTTACTGCAGTAAATTACCTATCCTATGCCATCAAAGGCATGCCCTATATGGGTGTGGGGCGGAATATGGCTTATCAAAAAGCATTATTCTTCAAGAACAAAGGATTTGCTGCACACATGCACATTCCTTCAGGCGATGATGACCTTTTCGTTAACGCACATGCCAATGCTTTCAATACAGCGATTCAGATCCATCCGGATACCTTCATGTACACCGATCCTAAACGAACCTGGGGCGCCTACCTGAAACAGAAAAAGCGTCATTTCGGTGCAGGTAAACTCTATAAAGCCAAACACAAGTTCATCCTATCTTCTCAAATCATTATCCAATTTCTTTTCTATGCTTTGTTGGTTGCATTGTGCTGCTCTAGAGAAACACAGCTAATTGCAGGTGCATTATTTCTGTTGAGTGTATTAATCCGTTCGCTGATCTATCCGCGACTACTTAAAAAGCTGGATTACCCTGGATTACGATGGTGGTTCCCACTGCTCGACATACTATTGTTCATTTTTTTAGTGTTTAATGGCATTCTGTCTATCTTTGTCAAAAAAGTACAGTGGAAATAAACTCAGCGCTCATACAGCAACATTTCAAGAACCTTAGCGAAAAGCAGATCCAGCAGTTCGATCAATTATTTGAACTTTACAGTTTTTGGAATGCACAGATCAATGTGATTTCAAGAAAGGACATTGAGGCATTATATGAACGCCATATCCTTCATTCGCTTGGAATAGCAAAGTTTATCTCCTTTAAACCGGGAGAGAAGGTACTTGATGTGGGAACTGGCGGAGGCTTTCCTGGCATTCCATTGGCCATCATGTTTCCTGAAACTCAATTTCACCTGGTTGATTCTATTGGCAAGAAAATNNGTTGTTACCGAGGTAGCGGCAGCCCTGGGTCTGACCAATGTTAAAGCCTCGCACTCCCGTGCAGAGCAGATCGACGGGAAGTTTGATTTCGTCGTTTCCCGTGCGGTAACCAGACTTGTTGACTTCTATCCCTGGATTAAAGGCAAGTTCAACAAAGAGTCTAAAAACGCTGTACCGAATGGCATATTATACCTGAAAGGTGGCGACTTGAAGGAAGAAATTGAAGAGTCCAGGCTTAAAGCTGAGCTCTATCCACTTTCTGCATATTTCGATTCACCGTTCTTTGAAACGAAGTACGTCGTTTACATTCCCCAATAGAACGTTAATGTTCTAAATAGATTTATTTCTTTCGCGAAAATTAATTGCTTTGTGGGGCATTAACTTATGTGCGTTAATTTACGTTATGAGTTTAATTCCAAAAATTGCGCTGACACTCATCAAGGGTGTTGGGCATATCACTGCCAAGAACCTACTGGCCAACTTTGGCGATGCAGCGTCTATTTTTAAAGCTTCAAAAACAGCACTGATGCAGGTTCCTGGTGTAGGTGCAGCGATAGCGGCTCAGATACTGGATACCGATGCGCTGAAAGAGGCAGCACGGCAGCTGCAATTCCTGGAGAAACATAAAATTGAGGTGCTATTTTTCAAAGATGAAAATTACCCAAGACGCCTGAGGGACTGCCCCGATGCACCCATTCTTCTATATTATAAGGGTACTGCCGATCTTAACCACCCCAGAATTGTAAGCATTGTTGGTACCAGAAGAGCGACCGCCTACGGCAAGATGTTATGCCGCCAGCTTGCGGAGACCCTGAAGCCATACGATGTGCTGGTGGTGAGTGGCCTGGCTTACGGGATTGATGTTGAGGCACACAAGGAAAGTTTAGCCAATGACATTCCGACCATAGGCGTTCTAGGTCATGGTTTAGACCGCCTGTATCCAAACCTGCATAAATCCATTGCTCAGAACATGCTTCGAAATGGGGGCTTGCTCACCGAGTTTCCGCTAAACACCTTACCTGATCGGGAGAACTTTCCCAAGCGCAATCGCATCATTGCGGGCATTGCCGATGTTACAGTGGTTGTAGAGGCTACATCTAAGGGCGGTGCGCTGATCACTGCAGATATTGCAGGCTCCTACAACCGGGATGTTTTTGCTTTTCCCGGACGGAGCACGGATGAATATTCTCAGGGCTGCAATTTCCTGATCAAAACCAACAGGGCGGGTTTGCTGAATCACGCCCGTGACCTGGTGTACTATCTCGGATGGGATGACATGCATGGTAAATCCGCCGAAAAGCAACTTATTTTGCCAGTGGGACTTTCCTTAGAGGAGTTGAGTATTGTTCAGGTACTGCGGGATGCGCCGGCGATGGTGGACGAAATCGCCATTAAAACAACCCTGCAGCAAAGCAAACTGGCCATACATTTGTTAAGTTTAGAGATGCAGGGGGTGTTAACATCCTTACCTGGAAATGTTTATAGATTAAATTAATTACCGTATTTTTGTTGCTATGTGGTACAACAACATCCTAGAAACCATTGGGAATACGCCTCTGGTAAAATTAAATAATGTCACGAAGGGCATTGAAGCGACTGTTCTGGCTAAAATTGAAAGCAACAATCCGGGTAATTCTATAAAGGACCGTATGGCCTTAAAGATGATCGAAGATGCGGAGAAAAGCGGGGCTTTAAAACCGGGCGGGACGATCATTGAAGGTACTTCTGGCAATACAGGAATGGGGCTTGCTATGGCGGCCATCATCAAAGGATACAAATGTATCTTCACTTCGACAGATAAACAATCTAAGGAAAAGTTCGATGCTCTACGTGCCTTTGGTGCAGAGGTGATCGTGTGTCCTACAGATGTTGATCCTGAAGATCCACGTTCATATTATTCTGTGTCTTCAAGATTGGAGCGCGAAGTTCCAAACTCCTGGAAACCGAATCAATATGATAACCTTTCCAATACCCAGGCACATTACGAACAAACCGGTCCTGAAATCTGGGAACAAACAG
>DDAD01000092.1 GCA_002333205.1 Pedobacter sp. UBA2067 | reverse complement strand
CGTTATCACTGTCGTGACAGAAGATGACATGAAGCTGAAAGCAATACAGGATACGATCATTTCCAAGATGATCAAGCAAAACCTGGATGCTGCCAGCCTTGATTTTGGAAAGGAGCAGTATGCTTCTGGAAATATGATCCGTAAGGAAATCACGATTAAGGAAGGCTTGGACAAAGAGATTGCCAAGAAGATCGTTGCCAAGATAAAAAGCAGTGGTTTAAAAGTGCAGGGATCAATAATGGAAGACCAGGTTCGTGTTCAAGGTAAAAACATCGACGATCTTCAGGCTGTTATTGCACTATGCAGAAAAGAAGACTTCGGCCAGCCGCTACAGTTTATCAATATGCGTAGCTAAACCTCATTAAACATGGAGATTTCGGAAGACGGATTTATCTTTTCAGATGATGTAAATAAGCTTGACGTTGCCGCCATCTACGATTACTTACGTAATGGCTCCTATTGGGCGTCAGGAATACCCTTTGAAACCGTACAACGTTCCATTGATAACTCCCTCTGTTTTGGAATATACAAAAACACCGTGCAAATTGGATTTGCACGGTGGATTACTGATAAAGCTACATTTGCGTACCTGGCAGATGTCTATGTCCTGCCTGAATTTCAAGGTAGAGGCCTGATGAAAAAGCTCATGTCATTGATGCTCTTCCACAATGACCTTCAAGGCTTAAGGCGCTATATGCTCTCTACCCGTGATGCCCATGGGCTTTATGAAAAGTTTGGATTCAAGCCCATTGAAAATCCTGGGAACTTCATGGCTGTGGTAATCAAAGACGCATATTCCAGCAACTAAACCCACTCTTGCCGCTTACACGGTGCGCACATCTTCTTCGCTATATTCCTTAATGTCGGTGATGTAGCCATTTAGGATTAGAAAGTCGAATAAAGGTTTGGCATCTGGTGTAACAGGCATATTAGCGGATGTAATTACTGCATTGGTTTTCTTGTCCAGAAACGGGTAGGCAAAAAGCTTAACATTCTTGCTAAACATATCACTCACGTAGCTCAGCAACATACTCGAATAATTTTCACCGAAATTGCTGGAGTTGAACACGAACTTTAAGTTGTTGATGTTGGTAGAGATGCCGACACTCTTTGGCTTACATCTGTCCAGATACTTCGCTAATTTATTATGCCTTGCAAAGTTGGAAACGATAACTGTATTTCCGGTCTTGCACATCTCTTCTGCGCGTGCGGCAATTGCTTGAAGATCGATGTCGTTACTTGATGCTTCCGGAGTTAATACGTTAGATAGCAATACCTCAATTAAAACACTTAGATTTTCTTCCTTCACGTTCTCCGTGCGCTTAAACTGATCAACAGCCTTGTTGAGCATGCTAAAGTTTGGTAATGATTTTTGAGCGTACTTCGTACGCAAGATCATAATGTCTTTTTTATATAGAAGGTCTTTCGGAAGCACCGGATTTCCTGATGCATCAAAGATTGCAGCACTGGAGAAGTCTTTTACGATAAGGTACAGGTTCAAAAGGATATTATTAATTCCTTTGAACGCAGGTCCTTTAACGGAGATGAGATCAATTTCAACAGAGCCTATGGTCAGGTTATCTGCCAGCGACTCTATCATTGTCTTTGGATCCTGATTATAGAAGTAGGCTGCGTAGACCAGGTTAACACCGATAATACCAAGTACATTTTGTTGCAGCGCAGCATCCGTGTCTAACAAGCGGACGTGAAAGAATATCTCGTTGGGCTCTCCACCCGGTTTGGATTGAAACTGAATACCCACCCATCCATGTGGGTCATTGGATTTATTGTAGTTCAGCGTAGTTACGGTATTCGCGAAGGCAAAGAATGTTCTTGAGTCGTACTTCGCGCCGAGCAAACGCTGCTGCAGTAAGCCGAATTCATACTTAAGCATCTTCCTGAGCCTGGATTGGCTCACGTAACGCCCCGTTTCTTCAGCACCATAAATAGCATCGCTGAAAGTCATGTCGTAAGCCGACATTGTTTTGGCCACCGTACCAGAGGCAGCACCCGCAGTAAAAAAGTTTCTGGCAACTTCCTGCCCCGCTCCTATTTCCGCAAAGGTTCCGTAAATATTAGGGTTTAAATTAATCTTTAAGGCCTTGCGTTTAGTATCCAGAATCTCTCTTTCCATGACGCAAAATTAACAGAAACTGACGAATTTGTAACCATTATATTTTTCTATCTTGGGTTGCTGATGGTAAACGTAGAGAATTTAAACATTCAGTTTCTGAATCAGGAAGATAAGTCCCTGATCAAAGCTGTAAAGAACGTAAACTTACAAATCAACAAAGGAAAGGTCCTCGGAATTGTTGGTGAATCCGGCTCAGGAAAGTCGGTAACCTCCTTTTCCATCATGCGTCTACTTGATGAATCTACAGCCAATATCAGTGGAAAAATTGAGTTTANNTCTGGCGGACAAAAACAGCGGGTCATGATTGCTATGGCCTTAAGCTGCAATCCAGACTTGCTGATCGCTGACGAACCAACCACAGCTTTGGACGTAACTGTACAAAAAACCATTCTTGAGCTGCTGTTACGGATCAAAGAAGAAAGGCATATGGCGATGATCTTCATATCTCATGATCTTGCAGTGATTCGGGACATTGCGGATGAGGTTGCAGTGATGTACAAAGGCGACATTGTGGAACAAGGTTCAGCAGCAGCGATATTCACAAATCCTCAACATCCTTATACCCGCGGACTGCTGGCTTGCAGACCTGATCCGGAGAAGCTTCTCAAAAAATTGCCCATTGTAGCCGATTTTCTTACACCAGATGCAAGCGGAGGTTTAATCAATCAGGAGCAATTTTCTGCAACAGAGATAAAAGCAAGAAGAACACATTTGTATGGGCAACAACCCATCCTGGAGGTGAAGAATCTGAATACCTGGTTTCCGGTTAAACACGGCATGTTTGGCAAGATCAGAGATTACGTAAAAGCAGTTAACGACATTTCGTTGGAAGTTTATCCCGGAGAAACACTGGGCTTGGTTGGTGAATCCGGATGCGGAAAAACGACCTTAGGAAGAAGCATCTTACGCTTAATTGAGCCTACATCAGGACAGTTGCTTTTTCAAGGCAAAGATTTGCTCGCCCTGAGTAAAGCTGAAATGAGAAAAGCCCGGCGAGATATTCAGATTATCTTTCAGGATCCATACTCTGCTTTAAATCCAAAGGTTACCGTAGGCCAGGCGATTTTAGAGCCTTTAGAGGTTCACCAGC
Source organism: Pedobacter sp. UBA2067 (assembly GCA_002333205.1). Taxonomy (GTDB): domain Bacteria; phylum Bacteroidota; class Bacteroidia; order Sphingobacteriales; family Sphingobacteriaceae; genus Pedobacter. Next base: position 58,768 of record DDAD01000092.1, on the reverse strand, counting down.
TGCATCATAACTATTCGGAAAGGAAAAAGATTGTGCTCGAACTACTTGAGCGGGTAGATCTTAAACCCGAACACTTCAATCGCTTTCCACATGAATTTTCGGGCGGTCAGCGCCAACGCATTGTTATTGCGCGGGCACTGGCGTTACAACCTAAGTTCATCATCTGTGATGAGTCTGTTTCTGCATTAGATGTATCCGTGCAAGCGCAGGTATTAAACCTTCTAAAGGAACTGCAAGCAGACTTCGGACTGAGTTACATTTTTATATCGCATGATCTTGCTGTGGTTAAACACATTTCAGATAGAATGATTGTTATGAATAAAGGAAAGATTGAAGAAGCGGGATTTCCTGAGGAAATATATAATAATCCCAAAGCGCTATACACCCGCAATCTCATTGCCGCCATACCCGGCTCTAAGTCAAAAATGTAGCGTTTGGGCATGTAAATCATAACAAAGTGTTACCTTCGGGTGACACACTAACGTACTATGGCAAAAAAGAAATCACACCAGTTAAAACAAGTTTTAACTCAACTGATTAGCGATGTTTTTACCAAAAACAAGAATGAAGCCCTGAACTACAAACAGGTTTCTGCTAAACTCAACTTAGTTGATATCGAATCAAAAGAAACAATCCTAGAAATATTAGAAGAACAAACAACCAAAGGTGTTTTTGATGAGCCTCAACGTGGCAAATTCCGCCTGAAAGAACTTAAAACTTTTATTATCGGGAAAGTTGACATGACGGCTGATGGCGCAGCTTTCATCATACCCGATGATGAAATGGAGAAAGATGTGTTTGTCTCAGCAAGAAAACTACATACTGCTCTCCACGGTGATAAAGTGAAGGTATATATCTTTGCCAAGAAGAGCGGCCGGAAGAACGAAGGTGAAGTTGTAGAGATCATAGAAAGATATAAAACAGACTTCATTGGCGTAATCAAAATCTCTGAACGATTTGCTTTCGTAATGGTTGATGATCGTAAAATGTTGCACGACATTTTCGTGCCGCTTACCGACCTTAACGATGCAAAGAATGGGCAGAAAGTTCAGGTTGCGATCACCGACTGGCCGGAAGGTGCGAAAAATCCCATCGGAAAAATCACGAACATTCTCGGAGAACAAGGTGAAAACGATACCGAGATGAACTCCATCCTCGCCCAATTTGGATTCCCCTTAAGCTTCCCGGAGGAAGTTGAAAATGAAGCCAATGCTATCCCAGAGGAAATCACCGAAGAGGACATTAAAGGACGTAAGGACTTCCGCGACACCATTACTTTTACCATTGACCCAGCTGACGCTAAAGATTTCGATGACGCGATCTCCTTCAAAAAGCTTGATAATGGAAACTACGAGATCGGTGTACACATCGCTGATGTTTCCCATTATGTAAAACCAGGATCTGCTTTAGACAAAGAAGCCTACTCCAGAGCAACATCAGTATATCTGGTAGATCGTGTGATCCCAATGTTGNNTGAGTAATGGTGTATGTTCGCTTCGCCCCAATGAAGATAAACTTTGCTTTGCTGCAGTTTTAGAGCTGGACAGTGAAGCGAATGTGGTAAACGAATGGTTTGGCAGAACAGTAATCCATTCTAACCGACGCTTCAGCTATGAAGAGGCACAAGAAGTTATTGAAAATAAAGCTGGCGACTACGCAGAGGAGCTGTTGAAGCTGAATGAACTCGCTTATGTCCTTCGCGACCGGAAATTCAAAAATGGTGCAATAAGCTTTGAAAGCACTGAAGTGAAATTTCAGCTTGATGAAAAAGGTAAACCTGTTGGCGTCTATGTAAAGGAACGCAAGGATGCCCATAAGCTGATCGAAGATTTCATGCTGCTTGCAAACAGGAAAGTAGCGGAGTACGCTGCTAAAAAAGGAAAAGGTAAACAGAAATATACATTTGTATACCGATCGCACGACTCCCCTAACCTGGAAAATCTCGGTAACTTCGCATTGTTTGCAGCACGTTTCGGGTATAAAATAAACATGAAGTCTGATAAGGAAATTNNAAGATGTTGAAGGGAAAAAAGAACAGAACGTGCTTACCCAGCTTGCCATTCGCTCCATGGCAAAAGCAATCTATACCACCAAAAAGACAAGTCACTATGGACTGGCCTTCGATCACTATACCCATTTCACCTCTCCAATCAGACGTTATCCGGATGTCATGGTACACCGCCTGCTTGCCGCTTACCTGAACAAACAGAAATCTGCCAACGAAAATGAATACGAAGAAGCAGCTACACAATCTTCAGCGATGGAGAAACGTGCTGCTGATGCAGAACGTGCCTCGATTAAATACAAGCAGGTCGAATACCTTGAAGAAAATGTTGGTAAGCTGTTCATGGGCATCATCTCCGGCGTAACCGAATGGGGAATGTATGTAGAACTAAATGACAACAAATGTGAAGGTATGGTGCGTCTGCGTGACATCGCTGATGACTTCTATGTGTTAGACGAAAAGAACTACTGCATTATCGGTCAGCGTAAGAAAAAGGTATATCAACTTGGTGACGAAGTAAAAGTTAAGGTGAAAAAAGTAGACCTTTCCAGACGTCAGATCGACTTCGCACTGGTACAAGATTAATTTAAAATGCTATCAAATACTAAAGAACAAATGCATACCGTCTATGAGCTGCAGCAGCTCATAGAAAAAGCAATTCCAAACATTGAATATCCAAAGCACCCAAAGAACCTGTATGAGCCGCTAACCTATATCATGAATCTTGGTGGAAAAAGGTTGAGGCCTGCCTTGGTACTTATTGCTACAGATATGTTCAATGGAGATATCATGCAGGCAATGCCCGCAGCATTGGCTATTGAAACCTTCCACAACTTCACCCTTATTCATGATGACATCATGGATAATGCCCCTCTAAGAAGAGGCAAACTGACCGTGCACGAAAAATGGGGAACCAATAACGCCATCCTTAGTGGTGACGTGATGATGGTTGAAGCAAATAAACAGCTCGCACAGGTAGACAGCAGCATCCTAAAAGATGTACTGAATACCTTCAATGCTACTGCAGAGGGTGTGTGTGAGGGTCAGCAGCTCGATATGGAATTTGAAACTCGTGACAATGTGAGTATTCCTGAGTATATCGACATGATCCGCTTAAAGACGGCTGTACTTGTAGGTGGCGCAATGAAGCTAGGGGCTATAATCGCAAGAGCAAAGCATGAACATGCTGAAAGCATCTATAGCTTCGGGGAAAACCTTGGAATTGCATTCCAGCTTCAGGATGATATCCTGGATGTATATGGAGACCCTGAAAAATTTGGAAAACAGGTCGGTGGTGACATCAAATCAAATAAGAAGACATTCCTCCTACTATCCTTGCAGCAACGACTTTCTGCAGAGGATCATGTGGTCCTTGAAGATTTGTTTATAAACGAGACAGACTCCAAGGTTGAAAGTGTAACCAGTTTATATGATAAATATCAAATCAAAGCGCTTGCAACTGCTGAGATGCAACGATACCTCACAAAAGCTTTCGATGCCCTGAATCAGATAGATATTCCGGACTCACAAAAGTCGCAGCTTACGCAACTGGCAAATGAACTTATGAACCGGGAAAGTTAAATTTTCCGGACATAAAAAAAGGTCATTGTATTTACAATGACCTTTTTTTATGCTTGAATAATAATTATTCTGCGGTTTCAGCTACTGGTGCAGCAACTTCATTCTCAACCTCTAAAGGTAGAATAGAAACATAAGATTTATTATCGCGTTTCTTTTTGAAAATTACAGTACCATCTACTAAAGCGAATAAAGTATGGTCTTTACCAATACCAACACCTTTATCTGGGTGGTGTTTTGTACCACGCTGACGTACTAAAACGTTTCCAGCGATAGCTACTTGTCCACCAAATACTTTAATACCTAGGCGCTTGCTATGCGATTCACGTCCGTTTCTGGAACTACCGGCTCCTTTTTTATGTGCCATTTTACTTATATTTTAAAGATCAGAAACCCGATCTTTCAATTAAACAAATATTAATTACAAACTGATATTTTCAATCTGGATCTTGGTGAAATACTGACGGTGTCCGTTTTTCTTTTTGTAACCTTTTCTACGTTTCTTTTTGAAAACGATAACCTTATCACCTTTTAAATGAGACACGATTTTAGCTGATACAGTTGCGCCACTAAGTGCAGGAGCTCCTACAGATATGTTACCACCATCTTCAACCAACAATACATTGTCAAATTCAATACTAGCGCCTTCATCTCCCTGCAAACGGTGTACAAAAAGATGCTGGTCTTTTGCAACTTTAAATTGCTGCCCTGCTATATTTACTATTGCGTACATTGTTTAATAATTATTATTTTAAATTGTTTTATTTATTGAGGTGCAAATATAGAATTAATTTTCCTAAAATCATAAGAGATTAGTTTTTCTTTCCATATCGTTCATCCGCTGCAGCAATTGTTTGCTCTACAAGCGTCTTCATTTGTACTGCTAGATCTCTAAGTTTTGGCGTCTCGTTGTAATCACTTAAATATACCACCTTCTTAGACACCCGTTTATAGTTAAACTCCAACTCATAGCGCAAAATTTTTGGACTTATCGTATCCGCTGAATTATTTGCAATAAGGTCTGGAAAATTCCAGAAGCCGATCTCAGTCGCTTTATTATGCAGGTAGATGATGTCGTCCTTCCTAAGCTTCACATTGGTCTTCACCAAGGAGTCTTTCGCATTCAGATATTGATATTCACCGGTCGAAGAATCATAGGAGTTATCTAAAGTTGTTCCCACACCCCACTTGTATTTCAAGGATACAAATTCAGCCGATTTGAATGGTGCATTTTTTAGTATAGGCGTGTAATAAACCACGCAATAAATTAGAAAAGGAATAATTACTGTAACAACAATAAAAATTTTCCTGGCTCTGTTACTCATATTATTTTATAATTAGTTTAGTCATTTGCTTCCGTCAACTCACCTTCCCATTTACTCACCACAGCCGTTGCTAAACTGTTTCCGATTACGTTGGTAGCAGATCTGCCCATATCCAATAGCGGGTCTATACCAATAAGCAGCGCAATGCCCGCTTCCGGAATATTAAATGTTGCAATCGTACCAGCAATAACAACCANNAGCGAAGCACGTGGCACACCGGCAATTCCCTTGCTCGTAAGCATTAAAATCAACAACATGGTAATTTGTTGTTCAAAAGAAAGATCTATCCCGTAAGACTGTGCAATAAACAACGAGGCAAAAGTCATGTATAACATTGATCCATCCAGATTGAAGGAGTAGCCTAGCGGGAGTACAAAACTGACAATTTTATCCTTACATCCAAATCTTTCCAGTTGAAGCATTGTTTTTGGATAGGCAGCTTCACTGCTGGCTGTACTGAAGGCCAATAAAACGGGCTCTTTCATTCTTCCCATTAAATTGAACACCCGCTTCTTTAAAATCAGGTATCCTATAAAAATGAGCAATACCCACAGCAGCAACATACTCGAATAGAATTCTCCAACAAATATGGCGTAGGTAGATAATACCCCCAGTCCTTGTTTTGCGACGATGGCTGCCATTGCACCAAATACAGCGAACGGTGCAAAATTCATTACATAGCCGGTGATCTTAAGAATTACGTGTGAAACCGAATCAAAGAAACTGATTACAACATGTCCTTTCTCGCCTATAGCTGCCGTTGCAACACCAAAGAACAACGAAAAAACAACAATCTGCAGAATCTCGTTAGTTGCCATAGACTCCACAAAACTCTTCGGCACAATATGCGAAATGAAATCCTTCATGGAAACAGCAACACCTTTCACACCTGTATCAATGTTACTCGGTGGAAGGGGTAAATTCATTGCCTCTCCAGGCTTGAAGATGTTCACCATGATCATACCTAATAACAGAGACAGAAAAGAGGCACTGATAAACCATAACATGGTTTTACCGCCAATACGCCCCACAGCGCTGATATCCCCTACTTTTGCAACCCCAACTACAAGTGTGGTAAAAACCAGTGGACCTACAATCATCTTAATCAATCGAAGGAATATATCACTTAATACAGTAAGTGGCTCCAGTGCCTTTTCTCTGGTTTTTTCAGTGGCCTGACTACTGGCAATGGTCTGTTCTTTTTCAAGCTGAAGGTTCTTATATGCAACGGAACTGCTATCGGTAACTTTCAGTAATTCACCATCGAGCTGTTTTACTTTTAGCTCAGCTGCATAAATAGTATCATTATAAGTATTGAAAGACTTAACATTGAGGTAGTAACCTAAAGCCACCCCGAGAACTAGTGCTAAGAAAATAAAAAAAGTTAATCTGTTTTGTTTAGACATCCACTTTAAATTAAGCGTATAAAATTCCGTAAAACTACAATAATTATGTTATTCTTGAAATTTACTTGGGCTTCACAAAGTTGAATAATCTTGTAACAATATTGCTCCAGCAATGTCTAAACCCATATTAAACCAGCGTAAGTGGGACAAAAAGACCAGCTTTTCAAACAGATCTTCGACACTAACTCGAAAAAGATATTCCATCTTTGCTACGGCTATACCGGAGATGCAGATGCAGCTAATGATCTTTTACAAGAAACCTTTCTAAAGGTATGGCAGAATCTGGATAAGTTTAAAAATAAGTCCCTGATATCAACCTGGATCTATAGAATAGCTGTAAATACCTGCCTCACCTACCTTAGATCAGAAAAGCGTCAGGCTAAAGATGAGCTCACTGACAATATTATTGAAACCAGAGCTGAAGAATATTCAGAGAAAAACGAACAAATTGCTTTGCTCTATAAGTCTATCTCAAAACTGGAAGAAAATGATAGGCTAATCATTACAATGGTGCTGGATGAACTGCCTTATGCAGAGATTGCCGAGATATCTGGAATTTCCGAAGGCAATCTCAGAGTTAAAATCCACCGTATTAAACAACGTCTCACCGAAATATATAATCAGCATGCAAGAATTTGAGCATATACAATCACTCTGGGACACGCATAAGGTTGAAGTGAAAATTTCATCGGACGAAATGCTCAGACAGGCAAAAAAGGAAGTTAGCAGCATTAAGCTGAAATCCCTTTTAAACCTGGCGGGGATGGTGATTTCTTTCCTTGCGTTCACCTCTATCTGGACCTTCTATGATGTGCAGTCCTGGACTACCCACGCAGGTCTTACGATCATCATTACCGCAGTCGGTATTTACACCTTCCTGATGTATCAGGGACATAGGCTTATTTCTAACAACGACTTTACCATTCATCCAAAAGCATTTCTGGAAAACCTGAAACGCTACCAGGTCAACAGGTTCAGCCTATATAATAAACTGTACTGGTTTTACACAGTTGCACTAAGCATAGGACTTGTACTTTGCTTCTTTGAGATGCTCGCACGCTTAGACGTGTGGATTCAGTATCTGGTTGTCCTGTTTAGCCTTGCCTGGTTTATCTTCTGCTCTGCACTTGTGCGGAAGGTCGCCATGAAACGAGAAAAGGAGCGCATTGCACTCCTTATCGAAAAGTTTGAGCGTCTGAGCACCCAGTTTAAAGATTAAGGCTGAGCCGTTTCTTCAACTTCTGAAGTTGAGAATTGATTACCTCTTAAACTATATCTTACAACTTTAATATCACCAGCCTTTTCTGTCGTATCCTGCGGATTTACGATGGGAAAGGATCTGAATAATTCGCCTTCTTTAATAAAGAATTTATCATTTCCGGCATAAAGCTTCTTTAATTTAGATGGAAGTCCTGGAAAACTGATCTTTTGGAAATTACCTCTTGAATACTCAAAAACGTTCAAGTCTCCTTTAACCTGCTCTGTCTTTAACTCGACGTAAATTTCAGGATTACCATCATTATCTAGGTCCATATTCCAGGCATCATTGATAATACCCTCCCGTTCTACCGCAAATGATTTAAAATTGTTTTTAACAGAATCTGACATCAAAATCAGGTAACCGCCCAGGCTGTCCACGCCTTTTCCCCAGCTTACAACTTCAAAGCCGAATCCGGGTGTAACTGCAAGTTCTTTGTAGAATGGAAATGGATTTGGAGCCTGCTTGGCAACTTTGGTATCACTTGCAGGCTGCTTAACTTCAGTCTGATCATTATTGCAGGAAAATAACGAAAGTAGTCCCAGCAAAAATGCCGATTGAAGCAGAGTTGATTTTATAGATTTCATTTACTTAGATTGCTTTTAATCCAAGCAATCTAAGCAAAAAATAAATATTTTAAACAGTAGCTTTTACTTCATCCTCTTTAGCTGCAAGATAACGCTCTGCATCTAAAGCAGCCATACAGCCAGATCCCGCAGCAGTTACTGCCTGACGGTAGTAGTGGTCCTGAACATCACCACATGCAAACACACCTTCGATATTGGTTTTTGTTGTTCCAGGAATGGTCTTCAGGTAGCCTGTTTCGTCCATTTCAAGCCATCCTTTGAAAATATCTGTATTCGGTTTATGGCCGATCGCTACAAAAAATCCTTCCACTGCAAGGTCGGATTCCTCACTTGTCTGGTTATTAATTACACGAAGCCCGGTAACGTTTTTACCATTACCCAGAACTTCCTTAGCTTCTGTATTGTAAATCACTTCAATGTTCGGCGTATTTATTACACGGTGAACCATCGCTTTTGAAGCACGGAACTCATCACGACGTACAAGCATGTAAACTTTATTACAAAGCTTTGCCAGATAAGTTGCTTCTTCCGCTGCAGTATCTCCAGCACCAACAATTGCAACATCCTGACCCTTGAAAAAGAATCCATCACATACCGCACATGCCGAAACACCAAAACCATTGTACTGCTGTTCACTAGGTAAACCCAGCCACTTTGCAGTTGCTCCTGTCGAGATAATAACCGTATCAGCGGTGATGGTCTTGGCCTCATCTACAACAACTTTATGTGGTAATGAAGAGAAATCAACCGAACTTACGTATCCAAAACGCACATCGGTACCAAAACGTTCCGCTTGTTTACGGAAATCTTCCATCATTTCCGGTCCGGTAATTCCGTTCGGATAACCTGGAAAGTTATCAACTTCGGTGGTCTGCGTTAATTGTCCCCCGGCTTCCATTCCAGTATACAACACTGGTTTTAGATCAGCACGGGAAGCATAGATTGCTGCAGTATACCCGGCAGGACCTGATCCGATAATTAAACATTGAACGTGTTCTATTTCTTGAGACATAGTATTAGTTTTGAAATGCAAAATTACGTTTTCGCCACAGCATGTACAAATATGCGCTTAGCTGAGCTTCGTAATGTGATATAGTGATTATATTATTTCTTTGCTGCAGCCGCGCGCTCGGCTTCAAGTTGCTTCTTAGATTTTTTTGTCGTAGAAACAACCTTGTCATCTTTAAACTGGTAAATTACCCGTCCGCCTTTTGTGATCCAGGTCCCGTCCTTTTTATTATCCACAAAGTTACCTTGCGTCTCCAGGTTACCCTTGTAATCGAAGTTCCTGTACTCACCATGCATCTGGTTCCGTCTATAGTTGATTACATCCTTAATACTTCCGTTTTGGTAGTAAGTAATCCATCGGCCTTCGCGTAAACCCTCCCTGAAAGTACCGCGCACGTTGATGAAGCGCTCTTTTCCCCCTTGAGGAACCACATAATTTCCCAAAGGTGAAAGCACTTCTACCCAATCATAATAAACAAAATCTCCGTGTGGAACTTTAAATGCATCATCTTTATACGCACCGGTCATCATCATATAACCATCTGCATCAAACTTTTTCACCGTGTAAACACTATCTCCCGTCACACGCCCTACCAGGGCATAGGAGATGGCTTCGGTTGAATCTGTGACAACCTCATCGTCCATATTAAAATACACGGTTTTTACCTGAGCCATACCTAGGCCTGCGCTCAGCAGTAAAACCAACAATACCAATATCTTTTTCATAATCTTCTTAATAAACGTCTAAGTCTGAATCACCCCTACGCTGAACGACTTCTTGATTGGTGACTGATTAGCTGCCTCAATACCCATTGAGATCACCTTTCTTGTTTCCGTAGGATCAATAATTCCATCGACCCACAATCGGGACGCTGCATAGTAGGGTGTCGTTTGACTATTATATCGATCCGTGGTTTCTTTTAATAATGAAGCTTCTTTTTCCGGTGTTATGGTTTCTCCTTTGGCTTTCAATGAAGCCACCTGGATTTGCAGCAGCGTCTTTGCTGCCTGCGATCCCCCCATAACTGCAATTTTCGCGGTAGGCCATGCAAAGATCAGTCTTGGATCATAGGCTTTTCCACACATCGCATAGTTTCCTGCACCATAAGAATTACCGATGATGATCGTGAATTTTGGCACCACGGAATTCGCAACCGCATTCACCATTTTTGCACCATCTTTGATAATTCCTCCATGCTCTGAGCGACTACCAACCATAAAGCCGGTAACATCCTGCAAGAATACCAAAGGAATTTTCTTTTGATTACAGTTCATGATAAACCTTGCTGCTTTATCTGCACTGTCGGAATAGATCACCCCGCCAAATTGCATCTCACCTTTTTTCGACTTTACCACTTTGCGTTGATTCGCAACAATTCCAACCGCCCAACCATCAATGCGGCCAAGGCCGCAGACAATGCTTTGTCCATATAGCTGCTTGTACTCTTCGAATTCAGAACCATCCACTAACCGATGAATAACATCCAGGATCTCATAAGGTTTTTCCCGGTTATCCGGCAGAATGCCATAAAGTTCCGTTGGGTCTAACTTCGGTGCTAGCGGTTTAATACGATCAAAACCTGCCTGCTCCGGTGCACCTAACATGCTCATGATCTTTTTTATGCTATCAAGGCAAGCTTCATCATTCGGATGCTTATAGTCTGTTACGCCGGATATCTCACAATGCGTTGTTGCACCACCCAATGTTTCATTATCAATGTCTTCGCCGATTGCTGATTTCACCAGATATGAGCCTGCAAGAAACACCGAACCAGTGCCTTCCACGATCATTGCTTCATCGCTCATAATTGGCAGATAAGCACCCCCTGCTACACATGACCCCATGATTGCAGAAATTTGCACAATACCATCGGCAGACATCATGGCGTTGTTTCTGAACATACGCCCAAAGTGTTCCTTGTCTGGAAATATTTCGTCCTGCATCGGCAGGTAAACACCAGCACTATCCACGAGATAGATCACCGGCAAGCGGTTCTCCATAGCGATCTCCTGTGCCCGCAGATTCTTTTTAGCGGTCATCGGAAACCAGGCACCGGCCTTCACCGTCGCATCATTGGCAACAATCATACATTGCCGTCCAGAAACATAGCCAATGCCGCAAACAACACCAGCCGAAGGGCAGCCACCCTGTTCTTCATACATGCCTTCGGCGGCAAATGCACCGATCTCTAGAAATTCACTGTCTTCATCAATCAGGTAGTTTATGCGTTCCCGGGCTAGCAGTTTTCCTTTTTCCTTCTGTTTGGCCGCACTCTTTTCCCCGCCGCCTTTGTATATTTTTTGCAGCCTGCTCTTTACTTGAAAGGCAAGCTGCTTGTTAATATCTTCGTTCTTATTAAATTCTATGTTCATTGGGGCAAGATATGTCTTAATTCGCTCAAACTATAGTCCGATTCGGGCTTTGGTATACCCCAGGGTAAGCGGTCAGCTATTTAAGCTGTAGATTTTAAGATCCCTTGAATCTGAGCCAATTCCTCGGCCGCGAAATCAAGTTTCTCCATACATTTGAGTGAATCTGCAAGTTGTGCTGGTTTACTGGCACCAACAAGTACTGACGTTACCCGTGGATCCTTCAACAGCCATGACAAGGCCATTTGCGCCAGCGACTGTCCTCTTGATAATGCAATGTCATTCAAAGCATTTAATTGCTTAACCTTAGCTGCTGTGATCTCTGAAGTTTGCAAATGCCCGGTAGACTTTGCCGCGCGGGAATCTTCCGGAATATCATGTAAATACTTGTTTGTTAACAAACCCTGGGCTAAAGGCGAAAAGGGAATGCAGCCTACACCACGTTCTTCCAGCAAGTCCAATAAACCATCTTCTACCCAGCGCTCCATCATGGAATACTTCGGCTGATGAATTAAACATGGTGTACCAAGACCTTGCAGAATATCAAAAGCCTTGGCTGCAACATCAGCCGGGTAGTTCGAGATCCCTACATACAAGGCCTTACCCTGACGCACCATAAGATCTAAAGCACCCATAGTCTCTTCAAGCGGTGTATCAGGATCTGGCCGGTGGTGGTAGAAGATATCCACATACTCCAGGCCCATCCGCTTTAAGCTTTGGTCAAGGCTGGCGGTAAGATATTTTTTGGATCCAAAATTCCCGTAAGGGCCGGGCCACATGTCGTAGCCGGCCTTTGAAGAGATGATCAGCTCATCCCTATAGGGTAAAAAGTCCTGTTTTAAAAGCTTTCCGAAATTTCGCTCGGCCGAACCATAAGGTGGTCCATAGTTATTTGCAAGATCAAAATGCGTAATGCCACTATCAAATGCCAGATGAAGAATCTTTCTGAAGTTTTCCGGCACATCGACGTCACCGAAGTTATGCCACAAACCCAACGAAATCAGTGGCAATTTAATGCCACTTTTACCGCATCTGCGGTATTCCATATTATCGTATCGTTCAGGTGATGCTGTATATATCATATTAGTTAGTGGTTTTAGCTGCTTCCTCCTCTACCTTCCAGTCGGCTTTACTATAGTTAATGTTCCAAAGATCAAAACGCTTAAGCTGTGTCTTCAATCTTGGTTGAAAATCATCCCAGTTTTTCAGCTCCTTTTTGCTCCAAAGTACTTCGCTTAATGCAGTCATCCTCGGGAAAATCATATACTCCAATTTCCTGTCATTTTTAACGTATTCTGTCCAAAGGTTTGCCTGTGCACCCAATACATATTTATGCTCATCAGCATTTAGCTCTGCCGGAATTGGCTCATAATTATACACCTTCTTTAATGGAATGTATCCACCAATGGTTACGGAATCCTCTTTCTTAGTCTGCGAATAATCCAGGTACACATAAGTAGTTGGGGTCATGATCACGTTATGCTTTTGCTTAGCCGCTTCAATGCCACCCTTCTCGCCTCTCCAGCTCATTACAGTTGCATTTGGTGCTAATCCACCTTCCAGAATTTCATCCCAACCAATGAATTTTTTGCCCTTAGACTCAACAATCGTCTTTACACGTCTTTCAAAGTATCCTTGTACTTCTTCAATCTTTTTCATGCCTTCACGCTGCATCAATGCTTTTATTGCATCATTTTTCTGCCAGAAGTTGATAGGTGCTTCATCACCGCCCAAATGGATGTATTCAAACGGGAATAGTGCTGCAACCTGTGTCAGTACCGTATCCAGGAAAGCATAAACCTTCTCGTTTGCAGGACAAAGCGTATTGTCGACAAGCGCAATCGGAGGTGCACCGCGTGACCAGTCCATGATTTTTTCACCAGAACGGACTTGATATTTCTCTGCACCCGGGGTGCAGGAAAGCTCTGGGTAAGAAGCAATGGCTGCAAGGCTGTGCCCTGGCACGTCAATCTCCGGCATGATGTCTACATACCTGTCTTTTGCATACTGAATAATTTCTTTAATATCATCTTGTGTATAGAAACCGCCATAATCTTTTGGTTCGTTAGGAGTAGGAGGCGTAAAATCGCCGAAGTTACCTTCTTTCTTAACCCGCCATGCACCAACTTCAGTCAGTTTAGGTAAGCCCTTTATCTCCAAACGCCAGCCTTCATCATCGGTTAGGTGAAGGTGTAGCAAGTTGTATTTGTATTTCACCATCGCATCGATGTACTGCTTTACTTCATTTTTCGTGAAGAAGTGGCGGGCAACATCAAACATCAGCCCTCTCCAGGCAAGTTTAGGATAATCGGTGATTTCTACACAAGGCAAAGTCCATTTTACCCCCTCAACAAGTTCTTTCGAGGCAATTTCCTTTGGGAAAAGCTGTAAAAGGGACTGCACGCCATAAAATAGTCCGGCGCCAGTATTGGCTTTTATAGTAATAAGTTTTGGCGTTACAGATAGCTGATAGCCTTCTTTGCCCAAGGCTGGGTTTGCCTGCGGGTTTAACACAAAACGGATGGTTTCTGCTGTGGCGTCAGTATGCGCGGTCACGAAACTGCCAGTTGGAATAGACAAATGCAGTTGCAGGTAGTCTAATGCCGGTTTTACCGATGTAGATTTATCTGCCTGAATGATCACCTTTTTGGGCAATACAAATACACCGGTGTTTCTTACCAGTGATACTGGTTCTGGAATAATTGCAATTTGTCTGGTTACCGGAGCTGCTGCGGTTTCTACATCTGTTGTGCTTGCAATTTGGTTTTGTTCCTGGCTATATGCCTGCCCAGCAACACACAGCAGGCATAGTAATTGAAATATTTTTTTCATCAAGGTTCTGTAAATCGACTATTTGTCGCAATTTAAAGAATTTATGAGGAACAAACTCAAAAGTGGCGATTATGTTACGGGTAATCTGGATACGGAATACTTAACCAAAAGGCAGTTTCTGCGTAGGCTTATTTAAGAACATTGAGTACCCGGAACAGTTTGCCTGAGATTTTTGAGCCGGAGTAGTTGTTGATATTGATGACAATGATATACTTTTTGCCATTTCCTGCGGTGTAATATCCTGCATATGCCTGCACATCGCTAATAGATCCACTTTTAAGCTGCATGCCGTTATTTATTGGTAAAGACTTCAGGAATTCAGTATACCAGCTTTCGCGCTGCACCTGATATAAAATATTTGCCATGGCGGCAGGTGTTACACGTGTGCCCGGGGAAAGTCCACTGCCATCTACAATATTAAGTGCGTTTTTGTCAATCCCCTTTGCTCCCCAGAAGTTCAGTTCTTCCCTAATCCCATTTCTAGTGGTCGCCTCTTTGTTCGCTTTCCATGCCAGTGTACGTATGAGGTGTTCGCCATAAAGGTTTATGCTTTTCTTGTTAAACCAGTAAATGATTTCGCTCAGCGCTGGGGAACTTACTGTGGCTAGCTTCGCGGTAATCGTTGGCTGACTCTTTTTTTCAGCAACTAGTCTTCTTGCAGTTGTCGGTTCAGCTGTGCTGGATATCCCTAAACGTTTAAGGGAATCTTGCAATCTGTACGCGGCCTCAAAGGCTGGATCTGGTAATGCCGCGGAGATGCCTTTCTTAGAAATTCCGGCAGCCCAGGTCCCGCGGAGATAAGCGATGTCGCTCAACGGTGGAAGAAAGGCGTATGCATTGTCACCTGAACCGGCAGGCCCTGTTTTAAGTTCATTGACGATGTTTAGGTAAGGCATATCCGGAACTGTTTTCAAAAGCGTTACCTGACTTCCCGATCTACTACCGGATCTTAAGTGCAGGTCGAACTGGTTTTCACGCCAGGATAGGGCAGAAGGATAAGCGCCGTAATAGTTTCCGATATCCTGCCAAATCCAACCCTCGGGTAATGAGCTACTTCCCCAAAGCGAGTCATCACCAATAACCTTTCCGTTAATTGACTTAATTCCTGCTTCCCGTATGGCTCTAACCCATAGACTTAATAGCTGATTTTCTTTTGTCTCTCCGTACCTCCAGGAGCCTAATGTTGGATCTCCACCGCCTACAATGACCAGATCACCATGTAGCACACCATCTGGAGCTATACTGCCCGAATAGGCTAGCGTAGTCTGATACCGAAAATCTTTTCCCAGCAGACTAAAGGCCGTTGCCGATGTGATTACTTTTAACGTTGATGCAGTTGCTAAGCCGAGGTTTTCGTTCCGCCCATAAATCTGCTTGCCCGTTGCTGCATCAAGCACCACTAAGCCAATGGTTGCGTACTTCGCCTGGCTGTCAGCGCTAAGTGCATTGAAAGCTTGATCAAGCCTTTGCGCAAGCTGACCACTTGCCGAAGTGTAGATGAACAGCAGCGATACTGAAAGAAGTTTGAATAGAGATTTTAACATTCTTTGAAGTTTTTGGGCATAAAAAAATGTGATGCCGAAACTGCTTACAATTTCAACATCACATTCTGGTGTTTATGAATTAAATTAACTCTTTTTGGATTAACAGTTCTGCAATCTGCACGGCGTTTGTTGCAGCACCCTTACGCAGGTTATCTGCCACGATCCACATGTTTAAGGTATTCGCTTGCGATTCATCTCTTCTGATGCGGCCAACAAAAACATCATCTTTCTCGTGTGCATCTTTTGGCATCGGATACTTCAAGTTTGCGATGTCATCTACCACAGTAATGCCCTTCGATTGTTCGAGTATGGAACGTACCTCTTCCACATCAAAGTCCTGTTCAAACTCAATGTTTACAGACTCTGAGTGTCCACCCATCACCGGAATACGCACTGTTGTTGCTGTGATGCGGATATGATCATCATCAAGAATTTTCTTAGTTTCCTTGATCATTTTCATTTCCTCCTTGGTATATCCGTTTTCCTGAAAAACATCAATCTGAGGAATCACATTGAGGTCGATAGGGTAGGCGTAAGCCATCGGACCGTCGGTAATACCTTTCCGTTCGTTCATCATCTGCTCAACGGCTTTCACACCAGTTCCGGTTACAGACTGGTAAGTTGATACGACAACACGTTTAATCTTGTATTTGACGTGTAGTGGTTTCAAGGCCACGACCATTTGAATGGTGGAACAGTTTGGATTAGCGATAATGGTATCGTCTATGTTAAGCACGTGTGCATTCACTTCGGGAACGATTAGCTTTTTTGTCGGGTCCATTCTCCAGGCCGAAGAATTGTCAATGACAATAGTACCTGCTTCTGCAAAACGTGGAGCATGCTGAAGAGATGTTTCTCCTCCTGCCGAAAAAAGTGCTATAGCAGGCCTCATCGCAATTGCAGTATCAATGTTTACCACAGCATACTTCTTACCCTTATAGCTAATTTCCTTACCCACGCTCTTTTCTGATGCTACAGGAATTAATTCAGTTAACGGGAAGTTACGCTCTTCTAATACTTTCAACATTACAGTGCCTACTAAACCTGTGGCACCTACAACTGCGACTTTCATCTATATATTGCTCTTTTTCTAATATGCCACGAAATTGTGGACTTTTCATTTTAACAAATATGCTTAAACTTTATAATACTTTAAAGTAATTCATTTTTAATGTAGTGCTGACTTTGTTTGATGCTGGCATATGGCTCCATATCAAAGTTTTCCTGCTCCATGATCGCGTGTTTCAAACCTGCCTTCTTAGCGTTTTTAAATATCGTCTTGAAATCGATACCACCACTTCCAACTTCAATGTTTTTCTCGTTGTTAGCCTTGTCCATGTCCTTAACATGCCACATGGTAAATCTTCCAGGATAGGTATTGAAAAGTTGTACTGGATCTTTACCAGATCTTACCACCCAGTAAATGTCCATCTCGAAATCAACCAGCTTTGGATCAGTTTCCTTTAGCATAATCTCAAGACCTGTAATATCTCCCCAGGGCTTCAGCTCAAAATCATGGTTATGATAAGCAATCTTTAAGCCTGAGGCCTTGCACAACGCACCTGCCTGGTTTAATTTCGCTGCTACTTTCTTATAATCATCTGCATTCTGACGAAGTGCATCACCTAAATAGGGTACTGTCAGGTATTCACTGCCAATTGCACTCGCTGCGGCGATAAACGATTTTAATTCATCTTCGTTACCGTCCTGTATATACTTGTCAATACCATAGTGTCCACTTGGTGCAGTTAGGCCATTTTCGATCAGCAGGTTTTTAAATGCTTTGGGATCCAAGCCCCAAAATCCGCCTTCAGCAGAATAGCCGTAAGTTTCTACTTCCTTGTATCCTGCTTCAGCTACCTTGGCAATTACGCCTCGTGGATCCTGCGGAAGCAGTTCTCGTAAGGAATATAACTGTAAGCCTACAGCTTTGGATGATTTTACACAGGCAAAGGAAGGAAGCACTAAGCCGGCTGCTGCTGCAATACCGGCTTGTTTAATGAATGTTCTTCTGGAGTTCATAGTAAATTTTATTGGTCGCAAATTTGAATAGCTGTTCTCAATGAGCCTAATTTATCCTTTGCCCGGGGGATAAATTCTTGCGCTAAAAACCCTTTGAAACCTGTTGCTAAAATGGCTTTTACGATCGCAGGGTAGTAAAGTTCCTGACTTTCATCAATCTCTGCTCTTCCTGGTACACCCGCGGTGTGATAGTGTCCAATATATTGATGGTAATCTTTGATATTCTGGATAACGTCGCCTTCATCAATCTGCATGTGATAAATGTCATATAACAATTTGAAGTTTTCAGAACCAAGGCGTTTGCATAATTCCGCGCCCCAGGAAGTGCGGTCACATTGATAATCTTTGTGATCCTTTTTGCTGTTTAGCAACTCCATTACAAGTACAACATTGTGCTTTTCAGCAATGCCAATTATCTGCTTTAGCCCTGCTACACAGTTGTTCCACCCAGTTTCATCATCCTTCCCCCGTTTGTTTCCACTAAAGCAAATCAGGTTTTTATAACCCGCTTTTGCAACCAGAGGAATCATTTCTGTATAGTTCTTGATCAACGTGTCATGAAACTTCGGATCATTCCATCCGTCTACCAGATTGATCTCAGCACCGTTGCACATAGAGGAAGTCAGGCCATGCTTTTTTAACGTCGGCCAATCCTTAGGACCTACCAGGTCAATGCCAGTGATACCCATCTTCTTTGACTCAGTACATAATGTTTCCAGGTCAATACTGTCAAAACACCACCTGCAAACGGCGTGGTTCACATTACCTTTAAGTGCCAATTTTGTATCAGATTTTAGCGTGAATCCTTGAAGTGTCATGGGCGTACCAAGAGCTACGCCTGCAATAGCAAGACTCTTCAAGGCATCCCGTCTACCGTTGTTTTGTTCCATTTTCAAAATTTAAATCCCCTCTACTTTTACCTTTTCTTTATCATTAAAAAATAATGCGAAAAGAATAAAGACCACTGCTGCAATGCCCGCTGGAATAATCCAGATCATGCTCCAGTCGAATGTACCATCAGCTTGCTTGTATGAATCCGTGATCATTCCGGCAACTTCGAATCCGATTAACATACCAATTCCGTAGGTGGCAAGGGTAATTAAGCCCTGAGCTGCACTCTTAAATTGTTCACCTGCTTTCGAGTTGGTATAGATCTGACCCGACACAAAGAAGAAGTCATAGCAAATACCATGTAAAGCGATACCGATGATCAACATGAAACTTAGGTCGCCAGCATTTCCATAAGCAAACAGCGTGTAACGAACTGCCCATGCAAGCATACCTACCAAGATGGTTTTCTTAAAACCAAATCGTGTAAAGAACACTGGCAACAGCAGCAAGAACAACACTTCAGACATTTGCCCAATGGTCATTTTTCCGGTAGGATTATCCAACCCGATGTTTGACAAGAAAGGGTTTGCATTTTGGTAGTAGAACGCCAAAGGAATACAAATTAGAATAGATGATATGAAGAAAATAGCGAAGTTTTTATCCTTCAAAAGTTTCAGCGCATCCAATCCCATAATTTGAGAAACACTTACCTTTTCACCAGTGGAAACCTTTGGTGGCGTCGCCGGAAGCGTGAAACTGAATAGACCTAATACTAAGGATCCAATTCCTGCCATCAAGAACGTGTATTTCAAAAATCCTGCTGAAATCCCTTCTGGTGAATCCCAATGGTAGACAAAGCTGATTAATAAACCTGCGACGATCCAGCCGATAGTTCCCCAAACGCGAATGGTTGAAAACTCCTTCTCAGGATCTTTCATTTGGTTAAAAGAAACGGAGTTTACCAGTGCAAGCGTTGGCATGAACAATATCATGTACGATAACACATAAGGATAAAACGAGGAGATATCAGGTGCCTGATACATTTGGTACATTAGTACAGCACCTACCAGATGTAAAACACCCAGGATTCTTTCCGCATTAAAAAACCTATCTGCAATAAGCCCAATAATAAACGGGGCAATGATTGCTCCCCAGGATTGGGTGGAAAAAACTGCGGCACTTTGTGAACCCGTAGCCTGCAGGTTATTTCCGATAAAAGTACCTAGTGTAACAAACCATGAGCCCCAGATGAAAAATTCCAGGAACATCATGCTTGATAGTTTAATACGGTTAGTTAAGTTCATTGTGTATTCAGTGTTAATTAGATTTAAGTTCTTTGATGGAAATGTTTCTGTACCATACTTCATCGCCGTGGTCTTGTAAAGCTATTCTGCCTTTTTTATATGCGGCAAAGCCTTCCCAGCCTTTAAATTTGCTGCCTTCTACCAGTGTCTTAAAGTTCTCATCCCACAGGGTAGTAGATACGATTTTCACGCCGTTTAAGGTAAAGTCAAGCTTGCCGTTTTTGCTAACAACCTTTACTTTATTCCATTCTCCAACCGGTTTTACCGGCTCCGAAGTACTTTTAACTAAGTCGTACAAGTCTCCCGCGCGGTGTTTGGTGATTTTTCCATCTGGGTGACCTTCATTATCCAAAACCTGCATCTCCAGTCCGGTTGCATAGGTTTGTTTGTATTTTGGATCTTCATGAACGTAAAGCATGACTCCGCTGTTACCCTTAGGTGCGATCTTCCATTCCAGATTCATTTCAAAGTTATCGTATTCTTTATCGGTAACCAGGTCTACACCGTGTCCCTGACGTAGTTTTGGATCCAGATGGATCACACCTTTTTCAAGCGTCCAACCGTGCGCGGCACTTTCATCGCCATATGGATGCCATCCGGCTATTTTCTTAGATTCCTGTGCATTCACATTTGTATTGAACAAAGCAGTAAGCACTAAAGCGGAAAAAATGTATTTCTTCATGGTTTAAATTTAATCATAACGCCCGGTTATTACCGGGCGTTATGAGGTTAGGGGATCTAATTAAGCGCCAAGGGTCCAACCTTTGCGGTATTCTCTTTTTACAAATTGGTTAACAGCATCGAAGTTGGTTACCTTCATGTTGTCGTTATCCCAAAGTAACTTGATGTTACGGCCCGGGTAAATGGTTCTACCCTGAGCGTCTTTAGCTTGAACATCCACACCGCGGATTGCAAGATTTGCCATTAGCAACGCTTCAGTAAGCGGACCTGCAATTTCGAAAGGAGAACTAACCTCTTTTTTGCCGTGGCCAGCAATACAAGCTTCTACCCACTGCGCATAGTGCCCATCAGCTCCGCCTTTAACTCTTGCAAAACGTTCAGGAACATTGATGCTCTTGTTTTTGCTTAGTGGTAATAACCTTGGGTCGGCAGAATAGGTGCTTGCCATCATTTTACCTTTGGTTCCAATGAACAATGTTCCATTGCCACCATCTCCAAACACTTCGTTTGCTTCCAGTTCTTCTGGTCTTTCCGGTTGAATACCTCCATCCATCCAGTGAACTGTTACGTCGCCTTTAGTTTTTTCAGTTTTAGGGAATTTCAAGGTTACGTGACTCGATGGTGGGCAGCTATCAGGGAAATAGCCACGTTTAAACTCATCCACGTATACTGAACCTACACTAGCCTGTACTTCGCTGGCATATTTTAAATTTAAAACACTGAATGGTGCTTCTAACAGGTGACATCCCATATCGCCTAAGGCACCGGTTCCGTAATCCCACCAACCTCTCCAGTTGAAAGGAACAAGTTTGTCTACATACTCTTTATACGGAGCTGTACCCAACCATAAATCCCAGTCGAGCTCCTTTGGCACTTCCGACTTGTTTGTAGACCATGGAATACCTTGAGGCCAAACCGGTCTATCCGTCCAGGCGTATACAGTATGTACATCGCCAATCAAGCCTGCATCATACCATTCCTTCATCTGACGTGGGCCGTCGTTTGAAGCACCCTGATTACCCATTTGAGTAACAACTTTATATTTTTTAGCCGCTGCTGTTAAGGCACGAGCCTCATATATATCATGAGTTAGTGGCTTTTGCACATACACGTGTTTACCAAGCTGCATTGCTGCCATTGCCTGAACTGCGTGGTTATGGTCAGGTGTGGAAACGGACACAGCGTCGAAGTTCTTAGACTCTTTGTCTAACATCTCGCGCCAGTCTTTATAGAATTTAGCCTTTGGAAATGCTTTCACTGAGTTTGCTGCACGACGGGTATCAACGTCGCAGAGAAATCCAATATCTGCTTTGCCGCTCTTGTGGAACATGGCTATATCTGATTGTCCTTTTCCACCAACACCTATACCGGCAATAATTAATCTGTCACTTGGCGCTAAAAAGCCGTTACCACCTAGTACGTGGCGCGGTACAATCGTAAAGGCAGCTGCCGCAATCGCACCAGATTTTAAAAATGAACGCCTGGATGAGGCGTTTTGATCATTTGTCTTGTTTTCCATTGCTTATATTTGGTTAAAGAATGCTTATTTTTTCAAAGACAAGATGTAGTTCACCATCTCTTTTGCGTCTTCTTTAGATAAATCCGGGTGCGGTGTCATTGGAACCTCTCCCCAAACACCAGCTCCACCACGAATGATTTTATCTGCGAGTTCGTCTACGTTTAATTCGCTCATCGGATATTTTTCTGCAACCTCAACATAGGCAGGACCTATTACTTTCGTTGTCTCATTATGGCAGCCCAGGCAGTCGGATTTGTCAATCAACTGCTTTCCTTTATGTACTGCGCCCGATGTTTCTGCTGAAGCAGTAGTTTCGGAGTTGGTTGTGGCAGATTCTGTTTTGGCTGAATCTCCACCACCGCAGGATGCAAGAACGAAAGTCAGGCATCCAAGTAGATATGTTAGTTTTTTCATAAGTGTACTGTTGTTTTCCCGGCTCTCCGGGCTATAATCCTAAAATTTTATTGTTAAAATCTTCATCAGCGCCAGTAGCTGCAAAGTCGTCGAATGCTCTATTGGTCACCGGAATAATGTGTTTCTTGATGAATTCAGCACCTTCTCTTGCGCCAACATTCGAATCTTTTAAGCTACATTCCCATTCCATAACTGCCCAACCTTTGAAATCATACTGGGTTAATTTGCTGAAAATGGTTTTGAAATCTACCTGCCCATCACCTGGCGAACGGTATCTTCCTGCGCGATTGGCCCAGCTTTGATAGCCACCGAACGTGCCCTGTTTTCCTGTTGGATTAAATTCAGAGTCCTTTACGTGGAATGCTTTTATGCGCTCATGGTAAAAGTCAATGTATTGAATGTAATCTAGTTGCTGTAGCACGAAATGGGAGGGATCATATAGCAAACAGGCACGAGGGTGATTGTTTACCTTTTCAAGGAACATCTCGTAAGTAATCCCGTCGAACAAATCCTCACCAGGGTGTATTTCATAACAAACATCAACACCACACGAATCAAATTCATTTAAAATCGGAAGCCAACGTTTTGCAAGCTCTTTGAAGCCAGCCTCGACCAGTCCTTCCGGACGCTGTGGCCATGGATGAAACATATGCCACAAAAGTGAGCCACTAAATGTAGCGTGTGCATTCAGACCCAAGTTCTGGGATGCTTTAGCCGCATATTTCAGCTGCTGTACTGCCCATTCTGTTCTTGCCTTAGGATTGCCGTGTAGTTCCTTTGGTGCAAAAGCATCAAAGGCTAAATCGTATGCCGGATTAACGGCTACGAGCTGCCCTTGCAGGTGTGTGGATAACTCTGTAATTTCCAGACCAAAGCTGTTAACCTTACCTTTAAGCTCATCTGCATAGGTCTTGCTTTCAGCGGCTAATTTTAGATTGATAAAGCGATCATCTAAAGTTGGCATTTGTATGCCGACAAACCCTAATTCTGCTGCCCATTCACATATTCCTTCAAGAGAATTAAATGGCGCCTGTTCCTGAATAAACTGGGCTAAGAAAATAGCCGGACCTTTTATAGTTGTCATCTTTAAATTTTAAATTCATACCACTTCTGATCTGATTTACCTGAAGCGACTACGTTCTCAATAAATGCCATTCCGCGTACACCATCTTCTGAAGTNNTCTGATGGGGTCTCGCCAGTGCTTACTTTGTCTATGGTGTTCACAAAGTTGCGGTAGATATTTGCAAATGCTTCCAGGTATCCTTCCGGGTGACCGGATGGTGTTCTGGTATTATGCTTAGCGAAGGAGCCTAAGTAATCATGACCGGTTCTGTAAATTTGCGCCGGTGCATCAAGCCACTTTAATTTTAAAGTGTTTGGCTCTTCCTGATGCCATTCCAATCCACCTTTCTCTCCATAAACTTTGATAGAGAGTGCATTTTCTTCACCTGCCGCAATTTGAGATGCCATCAGAATGCCATTGGCGCCATTGTCAAACTTTAACAAAATGTTGCCATCGTCATCTAGCGCACGGCCGTCTACAACGATGTTTAGATCTGCACACATGTGTGAGATCTTCTGGTTTGAAATGTATTCTGCAAGTTGTGCAGCATGGGTACCGATATCGCCCATACAGCCGCTAATGCCGCTTTTCGAAGGGTCTGTACGCCAGGAGGCTTGTTTGTTACCTTCATTTTCAGAGGGCAGGCTCAACCAGCCTTGTGGATACTCCACACATACCTTTCTAATACGACCTAGTTCACCGGCTTTAACCATTTGTCTTGCCTGCTTCACCATTGGATAACCAGAGTAGGTGTGCGTTAAGCACACCATTAAACCGGTTTCTTTAGCTTTTGCATCAAGCTTCTTCGCTTCATCCAGCGTGAGCGTCATTGGCTTATCAATCAGGACATGAAATCCTGATTCAAGCGCCAGCATCGCTGGCTCAAAGTGGGCGAAGTTGGGCGTAACAATACTTACAAATTGCATGCGCTGATCTGCAGGAAGCTGGCTTTCCGCGTCAAACATTTCGGCATAGCTGCCANNTATAAAAAGGGCACGGCCGGATGCTTTTGCTTTTTCAGGATTAGAACTGAACGCACCGCAGCACAATTCAATCAAACCGTCCATATTTGCAGCAATACGATGAACAGCGCCTATAAAGGCGTCTTTGCCACCGCCAACCATTCCCATTCTTATTTTCTTTTCTGCCATTAGATATTACCTTTCTTAAGTTCCGATACAGCATAATCTGCTGCTCTCGCAGTAAGTGCCATGAAAGTCAATGATGGATTCTGGCAACCAATAGAAGGCATACAAGCACCGTCAGTTACGAATACGTTGCTAACTTCATGCATTTGGTTCCATTTGTTAAGTACAGAAGTTTTTGGATCATTACCCATCCTTGCAGTACCCTGTTCGTGGATTGCCATACCTGGGGTAGAACCATTGTCATAAGTAACAATGTTTTTCAAACCAGCAGCTTCAAGCATTTCCGCAGCATCATTTTTCATTGCTTCACGCATTTTGGTTTCGTTGTCTCTGAAGGTACAGTCGATCGCCAAAACAGGTAAGCCCCACTTATCTTTTTTAGTTTTGTCAAGCGTAACCTTATTATCATGGTATGGAAGAGACTCTCCAAATCCACCAAGGCCCATCTGCCAAACACCTGGAACAGTCATTTGATCTTTGAAGTCACCACCAAATGCAAGTTCAGCAACATCCTGGTGCCATCCTGTACGGCTGGCGCCACCTTGATAACCGAAACCGCGCAGGTAATCGCGTTTATCATTACCCATATTCTGGTAGCGTGGTACGTAAATTCCGTTAGCTCTTCTGCCGTAAGTGTATTTATCATCAAATCCTTCCGCAATACCTGATGCACCGCAACGGAAGTGGTGGTCCATTAGGTTATGGCCAAGCTCACCGCTTGCGTTACCTAGTCCATTTGGATGTTCATCTGAGGTAGAGTTTAAAAGAATTTGTGTTGTACCTAAAGTTGATCCGTTTACAAACACAATTTTTGCATAGAACTCCATGTTTTCATTGGTTTCCGAATCAATTACCATTACGCCTTTAGCTTTCTTGGTTTCTTTATCATGAATGATGTGGCTTACCAAAGAGTATGGGCGTAAGGTCAGGTTACCGGTTGCAACAGCAGCTGGCAGGGTAGAAGACTGCGTACTGAAGTAAGCACCGAAAGGACAACCTCTGCTGCAAAGATTCCGGTATTGGCATTTTCCACGTCCTTTATGCGGAACAGTCAGGTTTGCCGTACGGCCAATCGTTAAGATTCTTTCTCTTTTGTAGTGATCCTCAATACGTTTCTTAACGGACTTCTCTACACAGTTCATTTCCATTGGTGGCAGGAACTGTCCGTCTGGAAGGGCTGGCCAGCCTTCATTTTGTCCGCTGATACCTGCAAAACGCTCGGTATAATCATACCATTTTTCCAGGTCTTTATAACGAATTGGCCAGTCATTTCCATGACCATCCTTTAAGTTGTCTTCGAAGTTAATGTCGCTGAAACGGTAACTTTGACGACCCCACATCAGTGATTTTCCACCAACATGAAAGCCTCTGTACCAGTCAAAACGTTTTACTTCAGTATATGGACAATCTAAGTCGTTAACCCAGAAACTTTCGTTAAATTCCTGATATGGATAATCCCGCATTTGTACCGGATGCGTTCTTTTTTGTTCTTCTGTTAAGCGGCCGCGGTGTTCAAATTCCCATGGCTTTTTCATTGCGGTCGTATAGTCTTTGATGTGTTCTATATTTCTTCCGCGCTCCAGTAGAAGTACCTTTAAACCTTTTTCCGTTAATTCTTTAGCAGCCCAACCACCGCTGATTCCTGAACCGATAACGATTGCATCATAGGTGTTTTGTGCTGTAGCTTTTGTATTTAGATTCATTTCTGTTTTAAAATTATGCGTAAACTCTTTGACCTGGTTTCATATCAACACAGCCATCATATCTGCCTGGAATGTCAATGTATTCATAAGCCTGGGTGGCACCAATTTCCGAGGTGAAATAGCCCAAAATGGTTAAATCACGCGCAATTGCAAAGAAGTAATGTTTGCTTTCCGGCTTTTTAGCAGCAGTAGGATTTCCGGCTCTTTCTTTTTCAGGTTTCTTTTCAAGCTCTGCTGCTTCTTTTTCCTGAAGTTTAGTTGCTTCTTCTTTATCTTTTTTCTGTGCCGCGATGGTTTCTTCTCTAAACTTGCCTAAAATTTCTGTGCGTTGTTCTGGCGTCAGGCTTACAAAAGAGTTCTTAAACTTATCTTTTGATTCCTTCTCCAGATCTTCAAGTCCTTTAACGAATGCCTTTTGTGCCTCTTCAGGATAGCAATCCTTCATCATGAGTGAAATAAAAGGCCCAACACCAGCTGCCTTAGCACCAGGGGTTTTTGTTGTAGGAATGATGGTGTCAGCGAGTTCAGCGAGCATTTTCTCCTGATCCGCTGAAAATAGATTTTCCGAAGAATTTTTCGAAGGTTGGCATCCCTCAAGGAATACGCCAATAGTTGTAGCAGATAATGCGCCTCCCATTAAAAAGGCGAAACTTTTAACTGCGTCTCTTCTATTCATGTGGTTTATATTTAGTTGTTAAAGGATTCAATTTCTNNAAATCTAAAATAGAGAAAAATTTATTTGGAAAGTGTAATTCGAACACATTAAATTTTCGAATATAATCGTTTTGTTACGCGTTTGTGCAATACTACCCACATCCCATTAAAAAGCCCCGCATAGAATCTATGCAGGGCCTTTTTAATGGGATATTCTAGAAATTAGTAACCTGGGTTCTGCTTCAGAACACCATTACTTCTATCTAACTGTTCCTGAGGAATTGGGAAGTAGTTATCTTCCTCACCAATGGTGATGCCTCTGTAGTTTGGTAAAAACTGACTCTCAAAAGCAGAGTAGCTTTCGATGGTCTGTTTTAAAATTCCCCAACGTACAAGGTCATAAAAACGGTGTCCTTCCATCGCAAGTTCCAATCTCCGCTCAAAGCGAACGGCATCTCTTGCGTAAGCTTGGGTTGGGAATGATGGATATTGATTTACACGATAGGTTGCAGCAGGTGCTGTATTTCCATCATCATCAATCACTACGGCCTTATCAGTAGATGCAGGAATAGAAGCCGCTCTTTCACGAACTAGATTCACTAATCTTAGTGCCTCAGCAAGATTACCTAACTCTACCTGGCACTCAGCAGCCATTAGATAGACGTCTGCCAAACGGATTAAATTCACATTCAATCCATTAACATTGTCGGTGCCTGGCGCATTGCCAACGGTAAACTGAGAAAACTCAATGGTGTTTTTATAAGTAACAAATGGACCTCCACTAGACACTTCTCTGATCCAGGAATCGCCGCCCATTACGCCCCAATCGCGGAATGGTACGCCTCTTCTGCCCATAGTATAGTCCATTCTTGGATCTACTGTTAGAGAACGCTCCAGCTGGTAAGTTGCTTTTTGAGCAGGTGTTAAGCCGAAATCTGATTTGTATGGATTATTGCGGTACGTTCCATCGATCATAGGCAAGCCAGCCGGAGTTACACGGAAAGCGTTCGCTAAGTCAATTGAAGGTTGGAAAAATCCACAGCATGTAGTTTTAGAGGTACCTCCATAAGGATAGTTTAACATATCACCAACATTTCCATTTTCACCACTACTTCCGTCAGTTCCTACGGCATGTTGAACAGCAAAGATGGTCTCCGGACCATTTTCTTTCGTGATGTCGAAGTTGTCTTTATAGTTAAGTCCAACGATGCTTGGTCTTGCCGCCATAACAGCAGTAAAAAGGGGCAGTGCCTCTGCATATTTCTTCTGGTAAAGCAATACCTTACCTAAATAGGCTTGAGCGGCAACTTTGTCTGCACGACCGAGCTGACCCTGAGTTGCGCCAGCACTTAGATTTGCTACTGCATAGGTGAAATCTTCAACTATGGCAGGATAAATATCCGCGGTATTGTCCACTGCTGGTTCTGTCGTCGTTTCCGTAATTAGCGGTACGTTTTTGAATGCACGGGCAAGAAAGAAATAGTAATGTCCGCGTAAGAACCTTGCTTCAGCTTGTATTTCCGCTGCGCGTGCTTCCGGGAATTTCTTGCCAGAGCCAGACTGCAGTGCTGCTAAGATACGTAAGGTGCTGTTACATCTTTGGATACCTTCGAAACAGCGCGTCCATAGTACCGACAAATTGTCGTTTGTACTGGTTGGCGCATGTCTTTCCAGTGCATTCATGTTTGGTTGGTCACCCACGTCGCTGCCTTTATGGGCATTATCGGACGTAACTTCACCTAACAGCCACTGGCTTGGTCCTGATGCATAGTTACCCCATGTTCCGTTCAAGTTTCCGTTCAAAAGCCCATAAGCTCCTGTTAAAGCTACTTCTACACCCTCCTGACTCGTTAATTGCTCTTGACTAAGCTCCCCTTGGGGACGTTTTTCCAGGAAATCCTTTTTACAGCCTACTGCCGCAACAAGCATCATCCCAAATATGATATAATTGATCTTTTTCATAATTTCTATTTTATTTGTTAAAAACCTACACTTACACCAAAAAGAAACTGACGTGGGTTTGGATAGATACCGCGGTCAACTCCAAGTGCCGAATAAGTTGCAGATTCCGCACTTACTTCCGGGTCTAAACCTGAGTAGTTGGTGATCGTAAATACGTTTGTTGTACTAGCATATACTCTGAATTTGCTGATACCCATTTTAGAACCAAACACTTTTTCAGCAGGGAATGAATAGCCGATCTGAAGGTTTTTCATGCGGAAAAAGCTTCCGTCCTGTACGTAGTAGCTAGACGATTCGTACTCGATTTCTGCTGCATCAGGGCTGATGGAAGGGATCATGCTTGAGGTATTTGTCGGGCTCCATGAATTTAGCAAACGTGTACTTTTTGCACCCGCAAAAGTGTTAAAATCAGTAAAGTAGCGATTTGTATCATACAGATCATTTCCCTGAACACCATTGAAGAACATCGAAATGTCGAAGTTCTTGTAAGAAGCATTCAAACTAAGTGAGTAATAGAAGTCCGGATTCGGATTTCCAATGATCGATCTATCAGCAGGGGTAATAACACCATCTCCGTTGACATCTCTGAATTTAAATCCACCCACACGTGCTTTATCATAAGCAGGACCTGCCGCAATTTCTGCCTCATTTTGGAAAATTCCCGCTACGTCATATCCGTAGAAAGATCCGAATGGTGCGCCTGCTTGCAGAACACTTGTACGTAAACTTCTAAACTCACCATAAATCAACTGATCAACACCAGGGGCGATTGAAACCAATTTATTTACGTTTTTAGAGAAGTTTATGCCCGCATCAAATGTAAAAGGACTGTTTTGAGCTCTTCCGTAATGATAGTTCAAAGCCACTTCAACACCTTTGTTGCTCATATCACCAACATTTCGGAACGGTGAACTACCCATACCTACAGCTGTAGATGGTAATTGAACAGGGAATAACATGTCTTTTGTCTTTCTGTTATACCAGTCAACTGAACCGTCGATTACGGAACCAAGCAATGTAAAATCAAGACCAACGTTTAATGATGTTACAGACTCCCATTTAATTGCTGGGTTTGCATAAGCATTTTGCCATACACCAGTGATCAGTGCGTTTCCTCCTTCAAGTGGATAAGCGGAGTGCACTAATGATTGTGCATAACGGTTTACGTACTGATTTACAGGAATTCTCTGGTTACCGGTACCGCCGTAACCAGCACGTAGTTTCAAGTCATTTAACCAGCTAACTTTATTCTTAAGGAAGTCTTCTTCTGAAACCCTCCATGCGATACTACCAGCTGGGAAAGCGCCATATTNNGCAAGGTAACGGTCATTGAAGGAATAATCTGCTCTTGCGAACACTGAAAATAGGGAGCCTACACTACCAGTACTGGAGTTACCGATGTTAGATGTACCAACACCCAAATAGTAGTAATCCATGTCTCCAAGGACGAAGAAATCGTTACGATTACCATTTAACTGGCGATTTCTATTTTGGATCGCTTCTGTACCTGCCAATAAAGTCAAATTATGCTTTTCAGCGATAGTCGTCTTATAAGTTAAAGTATTTGACCAGGTCCATTCAGAATTAAATCCTTGATTTTCATTTAAGTTGTTGGAAGCGTTACCTTCAGAAAACTCAAGGTTTGGATAACGCATACTGATGCCGTTATAATTTTCATAACGTAAACCAAAGCTGGTTCTTGCAGTTAAACCTTTGATGATATCAAGTTCTGCAAATGCATTACCGAAAAAGAAATTACTCTTATTCAAGTTGTCTTTTGCGCGATAAAGAAAAGCAAGCGGGTTTTCAGCATTACCCAATTGTGCACCTCTACTACCGGCAAAATTTCCCATAATGTCGTAAACAGGAATAATGGTCGGGATACGGTAAGCCCATCCGATGGCACTGCCTTCATCCTGGTAGTCACCAGAAGTGTTCGGGTTTACACCAAATCCAAATCCTTCTGTATAAGTGTAAGATAAGTTTTCTCCAAAACGTAATCTTTTATTAAGTGCAGATACGCTGGTGTTTGCCCGTGTATTGTATCTTTTGAACCCGGTGTACTTAATAATACCTTTCTGATCAAGATAACCTGCAGAAAAGCTGTAAGTTGAATTTTCACCACCACCTGATGCTGCTAACTGATAGTTTTGAGTAGGTGCATTCTCGGTGATTTCTTCAAACCACTTTGTTCCTTGTTGATTTGCTTTAGTAATCTGATAGTATGTTTGTGGATCACGTGAAAGGTTATACTTCGCTGGATCTGCATCTTCAGGTGTCACATTTAAACCTTGTGCACTACCTGCTATTAGATATTCTGGCAACACTGGTGTTGCACCATTACCATAGTTGGTGGTGTTAGGGAAGTACTGTGCATACTGAATTGGAGTCAGGAACTCCGGAAAAGTATTCTTTCTTGGAGTCTGGGTGCCGTAATAAGCATCAAAAGTAATTTTAGGAGGACCTTGAATACCTTTTCTGGTTGTGATGATTACAACCCCGTTATTTGCCCGGGAACCATAAATAGAGGCTGCAGAAGCATCTTTCAAAATCTGCATGCTTTCAATATCATTTTGGTTCAACCAGCTTAATTTTCCTTCGTAAGGAACGCCATCCACTACATAAAGTGGATCGTTGTTGTTAATGGTGGTAACACCACGAACACGAATCTGCGGAGTAGAACCTGGCGCACCGTCTACAACGATCTGCACACCTGGCGCTTTACCCTGCAAAGCCTCTGTAGCACTTGCTGTAGGTTGACTTTTTAATTGTGCCACATCTACAACCGAAACAGCACCGGTCAAATCTTTCTTGCGCTGTGCGGTGTAACCTGTAACAACAATTTCGTTTAAGTTATTGTCTTCTTGTTTTAAGGCAACATTAATAGATGTACGGCTTCCAACAGAGACTTCTGTAGATTGATAACCAACAAAAGAAATTACAAGCACGTCACTTGGACTAGCTGCAATAGCAAATTGACCGTTTCCATCGGTCATGGTACCTTGTGAAGAATTTTTGATTTTTATAGATGCGCCGGGAATCGGTGATTGATCATCACTGCTGGTAACTCTACCGGTGATTCTGACTTGTGCATGCAACCCTAATGACAGGAGCATGCAAGTAAGTAAAAGAAAGATCTTTCTTTTAGAACTTAGTAAATTTTTAAACATAAAATATTTGGTTAGTTGGTGAATTGATTTGGTTAAAAAAGGGCTTTGTTACATAGGCTCAAAACTTAATGGTTGGAAAATTCAATTATCTGTTATTTCAAAAGTATTTAAACTTAGGGAATATTAGTGCAATCTTCCAAAACAATCTAGCGAAAATTTTACCGAGTGTATAAATCCGGGAATAGAGCGTGCAAATGCGTAGACATTCCGCTAAAAAAATCTTTTAAATGCTGTTTAAGCCTTATATTGGGTCTTAATAAAGTTAGTAGAAATATATTCATCTTTCTTGGTTATAGTGGATGATATTTTAACCAACTGTAATTTTATTAACAACCAAATCTAAAACTATGAACAGAGCTTTACCTCCAGGAAGCCGAGGCGCAATTTACAATGCCCTATGTTTCTCAAAGTTTAACAAACTTATCCTTTGCTGCTTCTTGTTAGTCTTCATCAACGCAGCGGCTTTTGCCCAAACCCTCATTCGGGGAACCATTCGTGACAATGAAAATAACACACTCGCAGGCGCTACAGTCTCTGCCGTGGGCGCTAACGTCAAGGTGCTTACCGATGCTGAAGGCCGGTTTGCCATTACGGTACCAGCAAATGTCACGCAGTTAGCTTTCAGCTACGTGGGGCTAGAAACCCAAACTTTACTTATCAACAACAGAACGACCATTGATGTCGCACTCTCCGGGGCGAATGAACTGGATGTGGTAACCGTCGTGGGATATGGTTCCGTTAGAAAGAGTGATCTTACCGGTGCCGCAACAACGGTGGGGGCCAAAGACTTCAACAAAGGCCCATTGAATGCTCCGGATCAATTGATCCAGGGTAAAGTCGCCGGTGTTCAGATGATCAATAACAGTGGACAACCAGGCGGTTCTACTACTGTCCGTATTCGTGGTAATACCGCTATGACAGGTTCAGGACAGCCTTTGTATGTAGTCGATGGTGTAGCGTTAGACAACAGGTCTGCACGTCCTTCAGCAAGCGGTGGTATTGGAAATGCACCGGGCGGAAATCCTTTGAACTTTATCAATCCTGCCGATATCGCCAGCATGGAGGTATTGAAGGATGCATCTGCAACTGCTATCTATGGATCAAGAGCGGCCTATGGTGTTGTTTTAATCACTACAAAACGTGGTCAAAGTGGTGCCACAAAAATAGACGTGAGTGCTTCAACGGGCGTAAGTAACATGGCCAGAAAAATTGATGTGCTGGACGGCGACGAGTACCGCGCTGCGTTAACCAAATATGGCTTAACAACCGGCGATTTTGGTAGTAATGTAGATGCGATGGACGAGATTACCCGTACAGCATACAACCAGAACTACTCTATTGGACTAAGTGGTGGCAATCAGGATAACACCTACCGTGCTTCATTTGGCTATCAGGATCAGCAAGGTATCATCAAAAACACCGACTTTACTAAATACAGCGGATCGTTTAATGGTAACTTCAAATTTCTGGAAAGCAAAAAACTTGGTTTGGATGTGAACTTGATCAGCAATCAATATCTGGAAAACATTGCGCCAATCACAACCGATGCAGGTTTTACAGGTAGCTTAATCAGCCAGGCCTTATCCTGGAACCCAACCCGCCCATTTAGAAATCCGGATGGCTCGCTTTTCATCGAACGGGGTACTACCATCAATCCAGCTGTTATGATGGAAGCGTCTAGAGACCGCTCGAAAGTTTCTACAATCCTGGGTAGTGTATCCCCTTATTACAAGATTACCCCTTGGCTTGAATATCGCATGCTTGCCAGTGTAAATTACAGTACTGGTATACGAAGAGCATCCGCAAGAAGCTTTTTAAACCTGAACGGCATCCAGGCAAATGGTGAGTTTTTAGGTGGCTTTGCAAGTTACGCCAACAGTGAACTCATCACCCAGCAGTTCACGAATACCTTGAACTTTAACAAAGAGATTGTAAGCAAATTAAATTTGAATGCAGTCCTGGGCTATGAGTATACCAATTACATTAACAAGGGCATCGTGAGTACTGCCAGAGGTTTTGGTGATATTGACGTGGACTATACGGATATCATGCAGGCTACACCTCCCGCAAACCGGACATTAAGTTCTTTTAATGATCCTACCACACAACTCCAGTCTTACTTTGCACGTGCAATTTTCAATTATGCTGATAAATACTTATTAACTGCAACTTTCCGAGCAGACGGTTCAACCAAGTTCGGATCAGATAACCGTTATGGATATTTCCCATCTTTCTCAGCAGCATGGAACATCAAAAATGAGAGCTTCCTTACAGATGTAAATTGGCTAAATCAATTAAAAATTAGAGCGGGTTACGGTTTAACTGGTAATCAGGAATTCCCTTCCGGTTCTGCTCAACAGCGCTACAACATTAACTATGCGAATGGACAGCCATCTTTTGTTGGTGTAAATAATGAAAACACGCAGTTGAAATGGCAGTCAGATAAGCAGATTAACATCGGTGCTGACTTCACACTCTTTAACAATAGGCTGAGTGGTTCAGTAGATTATTTCAATAAAACAACTACAGACTTGTTATTCCCACAAATTCCTTTCGTTCCTGCAAACCCGGGTGTTGCGGTTACCTGGCAGAACTTACCAGGTAAAATTGTGAATAAAGGGGTAGAGCTTGCATTAAACGGCAATATCATTGAAAAGGAAGATGTATCCTGGTCTTTGGGTGGAAATGCAACGTTTATAAACAACCAAGTTAAAGACATCACAGGTATAATCAATACAGGTGCGCTGAGCGGACAAGGTTTAAGTGATGTTACGATCGAAGTCATCAAAAGTGGATTGCCACTATTTGCCATGGTAACCAGGGAATATAATGGTCTTGACCAAAATGGATTCTCGCTTTATACAGATGAAGGATATACCTATTACTATGTGGGTAACCCAAATCCAAAAGTAATCCTGGGTCTGTCTACAAACCTTAGATATAAAAATCTGTCCTTAACAGCCAATTTCAACGGTTCTTTTGGACAGGATATTTATAACAACACCGCCAACTCTGTTCTACCAATTTCCAATTTAGGTACTGGAAAAAACATCGCAAGCGCATTACTGAACTCTTCCATTCAGGAGTCTTTGGCTAATCCAATTGCGGCCTCGTCCCGGTACATTGAGAAAGGTGATTATTTAAAGCTTGCGAATGCGACAATCAACTATAACATTGGAAACCTTGGCAAGTCGATAAAAGCACTCAATATTTTCGTGAACGGACAGAATCTTTTTGTAATAACAAAGTATAAAGGATTTGATCCTGAAGTAAATGTTGATAAAAGTGTAAACGGTGTGCCTTCCGCAGGAATAGATTACATTTCCTATCCTTCTGCCCGCACCTTCAACTTCGGGGTAAATTTTTCACTTTAATATGTAATTCTTGAAACATGAAAAAAAGATATATAACAGCCTTCGTTGCATTGACTTTCTTTGCAACAGGGTGTACTAAACTAGATGAGAAACTAAACGGCCAAATTGGTAATACTGGCGTCTCCTCAGAAAACGTTGCTGGATTATTGAACGCCAGTTATACGTCAATGCGTAGTCCCTACCAGGGTACTTATGGCTGGTGGGCATTGCAGGAATTTCCTACTGATGAAGCAATTGCACCCACAAGAGCGGGCGATTGGGATGACAATGGTGCATGGAGGGCTTTACATCTCCATAGATGGGCCACAGACCATGCACGTATCTCAAGTGTGTTCAGAGATTTAAATAGCGTTAGTTACGTTACAACCAACTTGTTGCAGTTTAATCCGACACCTGTTCAGGCCGCTGAAGCTCGCTTCCTTAGAGCAATGGCTCAGTTTTCTATCCTCGATGGATGGGGGCAAGTACCTTATCGTGAACCCGGAGAAGACGTGACAAAGCCTTCTAAGGTGAGACAAACTGTAGAAGCGTTTGATTATATTGTGGCTGAGTTGAACGCAATATTACCGGATCTTCCGGATGGCCCGAACTACAAGGCTAATAAAGATGCTGCAAGAGTCTTGTTGATGAAATGTTACCTGAATAAGGGCGCATTCTTAAATCGGCAGACACCAACTTTCGATGCCGCTGATATGAATCAGGTGATTACCCTGGCTGATCAGATTATCAATGCAGGTAAATACACCTTGTCGGCAAACTATTTCGACAATTTTGCCCCAAATAATGATGCCTTATCCAAGGAGAATATTTTTACCGCTCAAAACATTGGTGGTTCCGATGCAGGTGGTGTAAATAGTACCTGGATTGCTGGGTTGCACTACAATCAAAACCCAAATGGCAACAACGGGTTCGCTACACTTTCAGATTTTTATAACAAATTTGAAGCTTCAGATAGTCGGAGAGGTGGTGCTTATCCAGGTGTGACAAACGTTTCTGGTGTAAGAGTTGGTTTCCTTGTCGGACAACAAACAGATCAGAATGGCACTGCTTTAAAAGATAGAAGAGGTAATAACCTGATCTTTACCCCAGAAGTTAGCATCATCGAAAGAGATCCAAACCACCTTGAAGTTGGGGGCATCAGGGTAATCAAATATCCCATCGACTATACGAACATTGCAACAGGTATTTCAGAGAATGACTGGGTTTATTTCCGTTATGCGGATGTATTGTTGATGAAAGCGGAAGCCTTATTAAGAACCTCCCAAAATGGCCCTGCATTAACCATTGTAAACTCATTAAGGACGGTAAGAGGTGCAAGTCCGTTGACTAACCTGACCTTGGAAAACCTGCTTGATGAACGTGGAAGAGAATTCTTCTGGGAAGGCATGAGAAGACAAGATCTGATCCGTTTTGGTCAATTCCTAACGCCTACACAGGAGAAAACTGTTGATGATCCAAAATACCTGCTTTTCCCAATTCCAAACAACCAATTGGGTAATACAAACTTAATTCAAAATCCGGGTTACTAATCTTAATCCACAATAGAAAAGGCTAACAGGCACAACCTGTTAGCCTTTTTTCGTTTCAATGGAAATTTATTAGGAAGTCACCAATTACATGGCCAAACATTTTGCTCAGGTTTCCCTGCTTTTTTTACCTTTGCCAAAACTTTAATTTAATGCGTGAGAAAATACTTGTTTTAGGCTCCAACGGGCAGATAGGTACCGAACTTGTTACCGCTCTTAGAAAAACTTACGGCGAAGATTATGTGATCGCATGCGACATCCGCCGTCCTGACTACGATATTAAGAATTCCGGACCTTTTGAGTTCGTCAATGTCCTGGAAAGGGATACCTTAAACGCCATCTTCCAGAAATATAAACCGACACAAGTTTATCTTCTCGCTGCATTATTATCCGCAACCGGCGAACAGAATCCAAAACTCGCCTGGGACCTAAACATGAACGGACTGTTACATGTTCTTGAGCTTGCCTTGACGTATAAAACAGCCAAAGTGTACTGGCCAAGTTCCATTGCAGTGTTCGGACCGAACTCGCCAAAACAGAATACCCCTCAGTACTGTGTGATGGACCCAAACACCGTTTACGGCATCAGCAAATTGGCAGGTGAAAGATGGTGTGAATACTACAACCAGAAGTACGGCCTTGACGTGAGAAGCATCCGCTACCCAGGATTGATCAGCTGGAAAGCAGCACCAGGTGGAGGAACTACCGACTACGCCATTCACATTTTCCATGATGCACTGAAAAAGAGCAGCTATGCATCTTTCCTGGACGCCGACACTGAACTACCAATGATGTATATGGATGATGCCATTCGCGGAACTATTGAATTAATGGATGCCCCGGCACGATACATCAGCATCAGATCAAGTTATAACTTCGCAGGTGTGAGCTTTACGCCAGAAGTACTCGCAGCAGAAATTAAAAAGCATATTCCGGATTTTGAGTTAACTTACACCAGCAATGACCCAAGGCAACTTATTGCCAACAGCTGGCCAAGTTCTATCGATGATTCCTTTGCTACAAAGGACTGGGCATGGAAGCCTCAGTTTGATCTGGCAAAGATGACCGCGGACATGTTAGACAATTTAAAAAATAAATAAGGAAACCCCTTCAATAAAATACAATGGGAAGAGCATTTGAATTTAGAAAAGAAAGAAAATTTAAACGCTGGGCAAAAATGGCTGTCCAGTTTACACGTATAGGTAAGGAGATCGTAATGGCTGTTAAAGATGGCGGCCCTAATCCGGATACCAACTCCCGACTACGTACAGCTATCCAAAATGCGAAAGCGGTAAACATGCCGAAAGATCGTGTAGATGCTGCAATTAAACGTGCTTCAAACAAGGATGAAAACGGATACGAAGAACACGTATATGAAGGTTATGCTCAACATGGTGTAGCCATCCTTATTGAAACGGCTACCGACAACACCAACAGAACCGTAGCTAACGTGCGTAGCTATTTCAACAAGACTGGTGGTACACTTGGTAAAACAGGTTCACTGGATTTCATCTTCAATCGTAAATCTATTTTCAGATTTGTACCTGGTGAGCGTGACTTGGAAGAACTGGAATTCGAATTAATTGATTCAGGACTTGAAGAATTGTATTTGGAATCTGATGAAGAAGGAAATGATATTGCAGTTGTGCAAACCGCCTTTGAAGATTTCGGTAAAATGCAGAAGTCACTTGAGGACTTAGGTGTGGAAATGAAAAGTGCGAAACTGGAACGTATTGCGCTATCTACTACGCCGATCTCTGAAGAGCAGGCTGCAGATGTTTTCAAACTCATTGACAAGCTTGAGGAAGACGATGACGTGCAGGCAGTTTACCATAATATGGCAGACTAATTCTGAATCATCAAAAAATATAGGGCATAAAAAAGCGGCTTGCATCAAATGCAACCCGCTTTTTTATGCCCTCATAAGTTACAACAGTTTGAAGTCTGCTGTTTTTACATCTCTGGAGTTTGATCCAATAAACAACTTAAAGTCGCCCGGCTCTGCAACATATTGCAGGTCAGCATTAAAGAACTTCAGGTCATCCGCAGAAAGTGTGAAAGTCACTTCTTTGCTTTCGCCGGGTTTTAAGCTGATCTTCTGAAATCCTTTAAGCTCCTTCACTGGACGGGTAATGCTGCCTACCATGTCGCGGGTATAAAGCTGAACGACTTCCTTACCTTCGTACTTGCCGGTGTTTGTCACCCTTACTTGAGCTGTAATGGATTCACCAGCTTTGAAACTTGGTGCAGACAACTTAATGTCACCATAGCTGAAGGTGGTGTAGCTTAAGCCATAACCAAATGGATATAGTGGCTCGTTACTCACATCCAGGTAATTGGAACGGAACTTCGAAAACCATTTTCCTTCTTCCAAAGGGCGTCCAGTATTTTTATGGCTATAATAGATTGGTACCTGACCAACATTCTGCGGGAAGGTTGCGGTAAGCTTTCCTGATGGGTTTACGTTTCCAAAAAGTACGTCCGCGATAGCGGCGGCTGCCTGTGTGCCGCCGAACCATACGTTCAATATGGCAGGTACATTTTCACTTTCCCACTTCAATGCCAATGGTCTGCCGGTAAACAATACCAGTACTACTGGTTTACCTGTCTTTAACAAAGCAGCCAATAAGCGCTGTTGTACTTCCGGAATTTCGAGGTCTGTACGACTGGAACTTTCGCCACTCATCTCCGAGCTTTCACCTAAAGCCGCAACAACAACGTCCGCCTTTTTGGCGTTTTCTACTGCCTCCTGAATGATCACCTCTTCGCTGCGGTTGTCACGTGGAATTTCACGGCCAAACATCGTAGCCCTTTCCTGATAGCTAGGGTCTGCAAGCAAGTTCGAGCCAAGGCTATGCAGGATCTTTACATTTTTACCAACAACGGTTTGCAAACCTTCCAATAATGATGGTGTGTTGTTCAATTCAGCGTTCACGCTCCAGGTACCTGGCATGTTGCTTCTGGTATTTGCCAGTGGTCCTACCAGTGCAATGGTACCAGACTTCTTAAGCGGTAATAGATTGTTTTGGTTTTTCAACAATACGAAACTTTGCGTCGCTACCTCACGTGCAGCCTGCAGGTTTGCAGGTGTTAAGATTTCCTTTTTCGCCCTTGCATCATTGCAGTAGCGGAAAGGGTCATCAAATAAGCCGAGTTTGTATTTTGCTTCAAGTACTAAACGGCAAGCATTGTTAATCTGTTCTTCCGTTACTTTACCTTCTTTTAATGATTTACCAAGGGTATTCAAAAAGCCCTCGCTTACCATGTCCATTTCAACACCTGCTTTTAATGATAAAGCAGAAACCTGCTGAAGATCTCCAAGTCCGTGATCGATGAGTTCCGAAACAGCAGTATAATCCGTAACAACAAAACCATTAAATCCCCACTGCTTACGAAGCAGGTCGGTCATCAACCATTTGTTTGCAGTTGCAGGCACACCATTGATGTCATTAAAAGAGGTCATTACGCTACCTGCACCGGCGTCAATCGCCGCTTTGTACGGTGGCAGGTATTCATTGTACATGCGGTGTAGACTCATGTCAGTGGTGTTGTAATCACGACCCGATTCTGCTGCGCCATATAACGCGAAGTGTTTCACACAGGCCATGATGGTGTTGTATTTCGTCAGATCATCACCTTGATAACCTTTCACCATTGCTTTCGCGATCTCCGAACTTAGATAAGTGTCTTCACCGCTGCCCTCAGAAATCCTGCCCCAGCGCGGATCTCTGGAAATATCCACCATAGGGGAGAAGGTCCAGTTCAGTCCGTCTGCACTCGCTTCCGTCGCTGCAATTCTTGCAGTCTTCTGGATCAGGGGTAAATCCCACGTTGCGGCAAGACCAAGAGGTATCGGGAAAGTGGTTTTATAACCATGGATCACATCCTGACCGAAGATCAAAG
Source organism: Pedobacter sp. UBA2067 (assembly GCA_002333205.1). GTDB lineage: Bacteria > Bacteroidota > Bacteroidia > Sphingobacteriales > Sphingobacteriaceae > Pedobacter. The sequence goes on along the minus strand of DDAD01000092.1, from coordinate 17,580 downwards.
GAATCTTTAGTCTACTTTTCGTAACCGCAATTTCCTGTGCTTTGCGGATACGCTGTGGGGTCGTCATACTGAAAATACCACCCACCTGGCCACGCTGAATTTTGCCTTCAACATCCGAGCTTACAGCAGAGCCTGTTGTTGCTTCTCCACCAGTCACCAGGTTCAGCTGGCCAATTTTCTCTTCAATCGTCATTTTCGACATCAGTGTCGAAATGAACGAGTTCATTTTCGGATTTGCGGAAGCCGCTGGCTTCGTCTGTGCAAATCCACCGCCACTGCTAAAAAGTAGTGCCGTTATCATCAGATAGGTTGATCTTTTCATATTCATTTTTTGTCTTTATTCTGCTTTAATGATATCCGACAACTTGGATTGTCCGTTCTCATTTAACGCTTCAATGCGGAAGTAATACGGCTTTTCCTTGTCCATACCTTTATACCAGTACTCGTTCGCACCATAGATCATGATGCAGTTATACAGCTTATCCGGATCCGTGCCGATGTAAATGTTATATGCAAAGGCATCATCATTCGTGATCCACCTGATCCAGGCGCTTCGCTTGTCTTTCTCGGTCCGTAATACCATGAAATCCTTAACAGCAGCAGGTTTTGCAATGTCGGCTTTTCCGAATACTCTNNCTTAAGCCGCTGATCGCAAACTTCCCAGTTGGCATGTGAATATTGACCATCTTGATGAACCTTGCATTTACAGGTTTTTCAAGCTCAATATAGTCGTGTGGAACATCGGTTTTGTTCTTGCTTTTATCTGCCAGCATCTGCCACTTCTTTCCGTCCAGGCTATATAGAAGCTGATATTGATGGTAAATACCTTGTTGTTTACCCAGGAAGGTTGCATCCTGATCAGCGTAGTTCAGCTGTACTGCATGCACTTGAGAAACACGACGCAAGTCGGTTTGGATCCATTCGCCATTTTTAGCGCTTGCTGCACTCCAGTACGTCCGGATACTTTCATCCACGGCATTATTTGCGTGATAACCCCCTAAGGTGCTCGAAACCTGCACAGGTTTGTTATAGTTCAGCAACATCCAGCCAGTAAACCTGCTCTTCAAATGATTTTCAGCTTTGGCAGGCAGATAGTGTGGATAGTCTCCGAAGGCCGTGTTGGTGTACATCACATCATCTTTATCGAAGCCAGTGGGCCAAATACCAATGCGTCGTTCGAAGTTGTTCTTCAGGGATACGACCATGGTAGATACGTGCCAGTAGTTTTTCCAGTTGTCCTAGAATGTTGCGCCATGACCTGCACCTCGGGCAAAGCCTCCTGCTTTCCAGGATAGGGGCAGCGACTGGTGTTCAAAAGGGCCCAGCGGGGTTGTGCCTATTGCTACACCATCGGCATAACCGCTAAATTCTGTTGCCGGTGCACCATATTGCAGGTAATATTTATTGTTGTGTTTGGTTACCCAGGCGCCTTCCATAAATGGATCCAGAAAGGTGTTGTCCAGGTGTTCTCCAAATCGTTGCCAGCCATAACGCTCTGGGCGCAGCAACAGAAGCTCCTTGCGCGTGCCGATGGGTTCAAAGGTTTTACGGTTCAACTCCACACCGTAGAGTGGGTATACATTGCTGCTACCGTTATACATGTACAAGCGGCCGTCATCATCTACAAAGTGTGCGGGATCCCAGCCGCCAATGTCAAAATTCTCCACCACCTCCTTCCAGTCATTACCCTTAGGATTGGTGCTCATCCAGATCGGGAAGTTGCGGGCATAAGTAGAGCCGAAAACCAGCATCGTATCACCCTGGATCCATACTGAAGGTGCACAGAGGTCATCATAAACTTTGTGCTCCGGGCGCAGGAAGGATTTGGATACGAAATTCCAGTTACTCAAGTCACTGCTCCGCCAGTAGCCCCACTGATTGGTGGAAAACAGGTAATAATCACCTTTATAGTTCACAATAACCGGATCTGCGGTCGCCCGGTGTTTACCTTGTGTAGCAAAGTTTGGGATAGGCGTATAGCCGTAATCCAGGTTGATCGGATTGCAATAGGTAAGCTGTTTCTGCTGAGCCAGTAAATGGACAGAAAGTAACAACAAAGCAATCAGAAGGGGAGTTCTTTTTAACATACTATGGAGTTAAAGCCGGGCTTTTGAAGCCAAGTTTGGTTAAACCTGTTTTTACATCCGGATTGCTCATAAACAGTTTCCACAATAATCCGCTGCGGTAATTCTCGATCATTACGATAATCGGCCCTTGATCGATCGCCAGGTGCGACTTCGCTACCCAGTTATGTTGATCGCTAAAGGCATCTGCGAATCCATATTCTGTCCAGATCTGATCACCTTTATCCTCATAGAAGTGTCTTAGAGCCTGCATCGAATATTCCGGGGTATATGGGAACGACGACAAAGCCGCAGTAGGGGTAATCACACCCAAGTCTTCTGTTGGCGAATGCGCGGCATAACCTTGCCAGCTGTCGCTTGCGGTTAAACCCCAGCTGTTGGCACCGTAACCTTTGTAGCCTTCAGGATTTTCAATACAGTATGCGCGATTGATTAGCGTATGAGCTTTATTTTGTTCAAAGTAATCCGCTTTACCATCATTCAAACCTCGCGGATCAAGTCCCAGGAAGGAATAGTGTGAAAAGAACAGTGGACCGCCGTATTCAAATCCCAGCGGAAGGGTGATGTCAAAATACTTTTTCCCGTTAAAGAAGGTATTGTTGTTAGCAAAGCCGTCATCATATACCCTGCGACTAATGGAGTTTTTAGGTGAGGCAGCTGCGAGCACATAGGTCATCAGGCACTCATTCCAACCTTTGATCTGGTGGTTCATGCTCCAGCCATTGTTTGGGCTCCAGTGCCAGTATAGTACATTCTGGTTCTGGGTAAACCAATCCCATTCAATGCCTTCCCACATCCAGGTGATCTTATTCCGGATATCACGTTCTACGGCGTTATCCGCTGTGTAATATTGCTTNNTCTACAATATCAGCACCATCATCTTTCGGACTAAAGCGAATTACTTTTCCTGTAGCGCCATTTAACCAGTGTGGAAAAGCACCATGAAACATGTCGGCCTTCCAAAGAAAGTCTACAATTTTCTTGGTATGGGCAGCAGCCTCTTCGCGGCTAATGAACTTACGTTCAGCTGCTACAATGGTTGCCATGACACCGAAACCGGTACCTCCGGTGGTAACCACTTCATCGCCGTAATCAAATGAGCGGTTGCTGCGTTCTCTGGCCATTCCACTTACCGGGTGGGCAAAATCCCAAAAGTAGCGAAAGGTCTGCTTTTGTACCAGATCAAGTAGCTGATCATCACTCAAACCTTTTTTGATCTTCAGATCAGGTTTGATGTAGTTTGCAGATTTCTTCTGTGCTGAAGCAGTAATGCTTACACAGGTAAGCAAAATCACCAATGTGAGTGGCAGGAGCTACTTTAGGTTAATCTTTAACATAGGCTTGATTTTAAAAAGGTTGCCGTTGAAGCGGCAACCTTGGGGTAAAATATAGATAAGGGTTTGTGTGTGTATTAGTAACCGGGGTTTTGTGAAAGTAAGCCGCCACTCAGGTCAATCTCCTGCTGTGGTACTGGCCAAACCTCATTTTTATTCGCTTTCCAACCTTTTGGGCCAAATACTTCTAGTGCTCGACCTTGACGAACAACATCAAAATAGCGGTCACTCTCCATAGCAAGTTCTACCTGACGCTCTTTATAGATTGCATTCCTTAATGAAGCCTGATCGGTTGTGGTTACCGGAGGTAAGACTGTAAGTGGATTATTGCCTCTTGCTCTTGCACGTACCTGGTTTAGCGAGGTTAATGCTCGATTCGCGTCTCCGACTTCATTTGCTGCTTCAGCATTCATCAGTAGAATGTCGGCGTAACGTAATACCCGGATATTTTGCTGTGCTCCTTCATTAAAGCCGGAAACCCGCATACTAAATGGTACATACGATTTCTGGTTGTACATAGGATTTGGAACCGTTGTTGGAATAAGGTCTCCCTGCGGCGTGGTCTCACCTCTAAAAAGAATTGTGGCATCTCTACGTGGATCACCAGGTTCAAATGCATTAACTAATGCAGTAGTTGGCACGTTGAAGCCCCATCCACCACCTGGTACACCAGCTGCACCTTGCACCTGGCTGTATTGCGAGTTTGAAGCGTCGTTGTTACCCTGAAGCAATTCTGCCTGAATCTCAAAAATCGACTCACTGTTGTTCTCGTTTTCCGTACGAAATTGCTTCTCGAAGTCAGGAAACAATGCATAACCCATACCCATCACCTGATTGGTCAAGGTAAGGACATCATTCCATTTCTTTTGGTATAAGGCTACTTTCGCATGTAATCCTAATGCTGCACCTTTAGTCGCACGGCCAATATCTGCAGCCGAATAGTTCTGTGGAAGCACGACTGCGGCCTCGGTAAGATCCTTTTCAATTTGTGCATAAACCTGGTCTTTTGGTGCACGCGGAATATTGTATTCGCTAGGATCTTTTGGTACATTCAAGCGAAGTGGCACATCACCGTATGCGCGAACCAATCTGAAGTAAGAGTAAGCACGAACAAATTTGGCTTCGGCAAGATATCTTGCTTTTAAGTTTTCATCCATAGCTATAGCAGGAATATTATCCAGCACCTGATTGCAAAGATTGATGTTTTGATATTGTCCGGTCCAGAAGCTTTGCAATGAACCCTCGGTAGCCGTAACATTGAAGGAGTCAAAAATATTCCAGAAGGTTGCATCACTTGGCGTGCTGCCTTTTTCGGCTTCATCTGCTGCAACGCTTTCAACAACCAGTGCTGGAAAAGCAACATTTTCCCATGAACGAAGGTTCGCATAGATGGCGTTTACTGCTTTTGTTGCATCTTCAGCTGATGTCCAGAACTCTACGGCTGGTTGCTGACCTTGTGGGGCAACATCAAGAAAGCTTTTTTTGCAGGAAGATACCAGAAGTGCCGTAGATAGCAAAGCGACACTTAAGCCTTTTATTATATATGTATTGTTAAGGGTTTTCATGGTGTGATTATTTAAAAAGTAACATTTAAACCAACGTTGTAGGTTGCAAACAGTGGATACACATTGACGTCGATACCGGCGTTTGTAGGCGTACCACCTACTTCGGGGCTGAACCCTCTGTAGCCAAAGATGTTCAGAGCATTCTGTGCATTTGCGAATACCCGAAGTTTTCTCATTTTCCATTTACTTACCAGCTCGGTAGGTAAAGAGTACCCTAGCTGAATGTTTCTCAACCTCACATAAGCACCGCTCTCCACGTAAAACGAGTTTGGTGAAGTGTTGGTCGAACCACCAAGGTTTGCAGAAGGGAAGGTGTTGGTTGAACCTGGACCAGTCCATCGTTGATCATAAAATTCTTTGGTGAAATTCTCATTACCAAATCGTGTAGAACCAAGGTTTGCATTGTAAATGTCTACACCAGCAACACCCTGAATGTCTAAAGTCAGGTCAAAGTTCCTATACGCGAAGTTCGTATTAACACCGTAGTTGTATTTCGGGTTCGGATTACCAAGTGCAACCCGGTCTAATCCAGAAATAACCCCATCGCCATTTTGATCTACATACTTGAAGTCACCTGCTTTTGTTCCAGGCTGCGCTAATTCTGCCTCTTCGTTAGATTGGAAAATGCCTGCTACCTGGTAGCCGAAAAATTCCCCAATTGGCCTTCCTGCTACAGTTCTGGTTGCCTGGGCTCCACTTCTTAAATCCGCTCCACCTGCGTAAATCGGGTTGTTTCCAGAGGTTACATTAAGTACCTTGTTGTTGTTAAGTCCAACGTTCGCACTGATGGTGTAGGTTAGATCACCTGCTGTTTTATCTGACCAGGTCGCGCTGATCTCGAATCCACGGTTGCGGAAATCCGCCTGGTTGCCGATCAATCTGCTGTTTGATGTACCTAAAGATCCAAGGATTGGAATATCGAAGATCGCTTGCTCGGTTGTTCTGTTATAGTAGTCCAACTCCACGTTCAATCTGTTTTTTAGAAAACCCATTTCCAGACCGATGTCACTTCCTGCACTACGTTCCCAAAATAATGCGGGAGGGACAATGGTCCTAATACTTGCGCCGGTATTTGGAACCCCATTGTAAAATGCGATTAGCTGCGGAACCTGAGAAACCGTTAACGTTGTTGGATTGATCGGTACACCTGCGTTACCTACCTTACCCCAGCTGGCGCGAAGTTTTAAATTGGTAAAGATGGTTTGATCTTTCATGAAATCTTCATTCGTGATTACCCATCCCGCACCAACAGAAGGGAAATATCCCCAAAGATCCGATCCTCCATAGAACTGAGAAGCTCCATCAGCTCTCAGGGAAGCGTTTAGTAAGTACTTATTTTTAAATGAATAGTTGGCCCTTGCAAAGTAAGAAGCTACCGTATTCAACGAGCCTTTATCTGTAAGTTTTCTGCTAGCAGCATCACCTAAGCTCAGGTACAAATCTGCATCACTGTTATAAGGCACATTCTCTGCGGTACCATTTATNNCTTGAAGCGCTGTGCCGTCTGACCCAATAAAACCGTTAATGTATGATCATTGAACTTCTTATCGTATGATAATGTATTCTCAATAATCCAGTTACGATTCTCGACCCGATTTATGCTCAACAAACTAGTGGTTGTATTCTGGGCAGTGGTGGCATAATACTTTGGTGTATAAGCACGTACTTCTTCCTGGCCAAAGTCGCCTCCAAAACTTGTCTTAAATGTAAAGTCTTTTAGGAACTTTAACTCCGCGAACACATTTCCGGTAACCCGGTATCTGGCTGTTCTCTGATTGAAAAAGTCAAGTGTCGCTTGCGGGTTCATGTTACTTCCATTTCCCAAATTAAATGTGTTGGGATCTCCGTATGAACCATCGGGATTAAATACTGGCACGACAGGTGATGCAGCATATAAGCCACGGAAAACTGCTCCTGGATAGTCCTTAGAGGCACTTGAGCTACCTGTAACATTATAACCCACTTTAAGCGGCTCAAAAAGTTGAAAATCGCTGGACAACCTTGCCGTATAACGTTTATAATTGTTTTTTTCTACAATACCATCCTGATTTAGGTATCCAAGAGATAAGTTGTAGGTCGNNTCGCCGCCACCGTTCACCGATAGCTGATGATTGGTAACCATCGCGTCTCTAAGAATTACATCCTGCCAGTTTGTACCTTCACCAAGATTGGTGTTAGCGAACAAAGGACCGCCTTCCGCATCAATGATATCGTAAATTTCATTAACTGCAGTAGCATATTCCGTTGCATTCGTCATCTTAACCGCATTCGTTACACTTTGAATACCTACATATCCATTATAGTTAATGGTGGCATCGCCTCTTTTGCCTCGGTTTGTAGTTACCAATACCACACCGTTCGCGGCACGAATACCATAGATCGACTGACTGGACGCATCTTTAAGGATACTAATGTTAGCAATATCAGCCGGGTTAAGGAAGTTGATATCATCATACCAAACACCATCTACCACATATAACACACCAGTGTTACCATAGATGGTACCAGTACCACGAATGGTAATTTGAGGAGAGGAGCCTGGTGCCCCATTGTTGGTGATAGATACGCCCGCTACACGGCCTTGTAAGGAACTCACCGGGTTTACGGAAGCTTGTTTGCTGATGTCTTCACCTTTAACAGAACTTACGGATCCCGTTACGTCAACTTTCCGTTGTGTCCCGTAACCCACCACAACCACCTGTTCCAGGTTTTGTGCTTCGGTTTGTAAGGCAATATTAAGGCTTGTTTGATTGTTAACAGGCACCTCTCTGGTGGTATAACCGATATAAGTAAATACCAGGGTGCTGTTGCTTGGTGCAGCAATGGAATACCTTCCATTCGCGTCTGTTTGTGTTCCTGTAGTTGTGCCTTTCACCACAATGCTTACAGCTGGAATTGCCGATCGGTCGGCGGCATCTGTAACTACGCCCGTAATGGTAATATTCTGGGCAAAAGCATTGCTGATAAAAAGTAACCCAAGAAAAGTCAGAACAGAGATTCTTGTAAACATTCTTTTCATACTCGTTTATATTTGAAATATACTGAAGGCTAAATCTCAGGCACAAAAAGCTGTATCCCAAAATATTCACCTATACATGAATACATCAGGGAAGCAGATGTGTAGTTGTACAAGAGACGTAGTGTTTATAATAACATCCGAACTGCCTGATTGTTGGTGTGTTAGCATGAATTTGCAAAAGACGTACAAACACCTGCCAGGTAGCAGGTGTGAAGGGATTTTGGGCTCTTGATGTAGTGTTGATGTAGTGCTAAATGCTCATCAGGAACTCTGTGAGGTTCATATCATGCGGTATATTCAGCTTTTTACGTAACCGATACCGGCGAATTTCTACNNCTACACCCCTAAGTGAAATGTTCAATAGGGAAGCCATCTCTTTACTGCTCATATTCATGTGCAGAAACGCACAAAGTTTAAGGTCATTTGGTACCAACTCCGGATGTTTCGTTTTCAGCTTTTTGAAGAAGCTATCATGGGCATCATTAAAGCTGTTTTCAAACAGTACCCAATCCCGTTCATCGTTCATTCCTTCGGTAATAATCTGCTGGATTTTTCTTTGCTGATCTTCCGAAATCAGTTTGCCGGAGCCGTCCTTCAATTTAGCAACTTCCTGACTTAATTTCTGCAATAACTCATTTTTATATACCAGGCTCATGGCAGAGTTGGCAAGCTCCCGGTTCTTACTGGCGAGTTCAGCCTGCAGTTTCTCCGTTTCGAGTTTGATGATCTGCTTTTCGGTATGTTCAGCTTCACGCTTCAGGAATTCATCTTTTTCCTGCTGCAGCTTTGCAGTAATACGCCGTTTATCCTGAAGTAGTTTATGCTCGTATAAACGTTTAGACAGATACGCCAGTCCACCAAAGAGCAGCAGGTAAACGAAATAGGCTAGCCTGGTTGCATAGAACGGTGGTAGCACTTCAAATTCGAATATCGTAACCTTACTTTGGGTGCTGCGATCAATGGATGCACGCACCAGGAACTTGTATTTACCCCAGCTTAAATTCGTGAAATCCTTTTGTGACGCAGTGCTCCAGTCGGACCAGTCTTTGGAATAGCCCTCCAATTTATATTGATAACGTACGTTTGCATCCCGGTAGTAAGGAAGGGAATAGGAGATGCGGATATTGTTTCTGCTATAGCTGATTTCAATGGGATCTGCGGTACTTCCATGTTCTGAAATCACCTTGTAGGTGTCTGTAAGGTCATAAAGGCCGCGGATCAATACCGAAGGCAGTTGCCTAACTTCCTTTGCTGCACCGAGACTGGCTTCATTATAAACCACAAAGCCATCATCCGCACTGATGAGGTAAATGCCTTCACTGATCTTGCTGATGTTCTCATAATACTGCACCATACGACCGTCAAGTACGCTGAAACGTTCAGACTCGATCTTCGGCCTCCCCGGTACACTGAAGTCGGCCAGGCCGGTTTTTCCATGATTGATGAACCAGTACCGGTGTTGCCCTGCAGGAATAATCTTATTGGATCCAGCAAAGGACCCGAGTTCTTTGTTCAACGCAGTATATGGGTTAAACCTGTTACTCACCTCATCATAGATGTAAAAGCCTTTATCAGATGAGAAGATCAGTTTGTTCTCAAAAGGAAAAACGTTGATGTTAATGTTGTTGGGTAGGCCATTCCTTTCATCATACGAGGTTGCAGCCGTTACTTTTTTAAGATCTGCNNCTTAAGGAAAGGCGATAAAGGCCTTTATAAGGATGACTCACCCATATGTCGCCTTTGGCATCCTGCTCCACATACCTTGATGGCTCCACGAATCCTTCAATCTTGTGATGATATCTCCATGTTCCGGAAACGTCCTTTTTGAACAGGACCAGCCCATTATAGGTGCCCTGGATCAGAAATTCGGGTGCACGTTGTAGCCTGGTGATCGTCCATCCGCCGCTTGCTGTCGATATGCGCTCCAGCTTACCTGCAGTAACGCGGAAAGTTCCCTCGTTATGACCACAAAATAATTGACCATCTATATTCTTAAGTTCCCAAACCTGCCCCTGAGAGTTGGGGATCAGCTGGAAATCAAAGGCATTTCCACCCTCAGGTGCCCAGCGGCTATAGAACAAGCCTTGATTGGTGCCCAGATAGATGTTGCCTTCAAATATGAGACTTGAATAAACCGTCCCAAACTGTCCTACTTTATCGAAATAGAAGTTCAAAGGTGAGTTTAATTCGATGCGGTCGATACCATTGTCAAGCCCCATCCACAGATTCTGCTCCTGATCCACATGAATGCTCAAAACAGTGTTGTTCTGCAAGCCGCTTGATTTATTAATGCGCTGAATGACCGAACCCTTCTCGTCGATAATCACCAAGCCGTTCAGGATGGTGCCATATGCATAATACTTGTTCGAGATCTTTGTGCCGTTGTTAAGCTGGTAGCGCTGCAAAAACGCATCAGCCTGTGTTTGAAAGGGTCTGTAGCTATGCCCGTCATAAAGGAACAGTCCATTCTTACGTGTTCCGATCAGTAGCTGGTTATTTTTAAAGGGCAAAATGGAAAGCACATCAGATGGGCGCAAGGGATCTTCATTCTGGAGCGCGACCAAACGATTTCCTTGAAGTTCAAAAAGTCCCTGCCCTAGAATCTCCGCAATATATCGCTTCCCAACCTGGTGCAGGAATAACAATGACCCAGGATTTTGAATAACCGAAACTTTGTTATGCTGAAAGATGTAAATCGCAGAAAAAGACTGAAAGATGGTGCGGTCTCCTTCCGTATAGATCTTCCAGATTTCACTGTTTAAGGTATGTTTAGCCGGTACGAGCCCCTTTAAAGAGGTATACTGCATGCGTTTGTCTTTGATGCTCCAATAGCCAAACTCTGCATAACTGCCAACGTATATCCTGCCATTTTTATCGGCCGCTACTGCGCGTACAATCTGGCGGCCGGGCATCTCGTACTGCTTCCAGTATTTCCCGTCATAGCTTAAAAGCCCCTCTCCATTGCCAAAATACATTACGCCCTGCGTGTCCCGCGTAATGGACCAGTTTTGATTACCAGAGCCATACATGTCCTTGCTGTAGTTCTGAATATAGGGTACCCCAATACGCTTGATATCTTCGGCAGCAACGTTGCTGAAAAGACCTGCGCAGCATACAAAGAACAAAAGAAAACGTTTAAGACCGTTTTTCTGGAATAACATCAATGATATGAACCTTCTTTATTTCTTGTGTGAGAACAACCATGGCAACAGGGTAGGCTCTGCGAATGCAGCATCCCAGCTATTGTGATTGGCCTCGGGATAATGGGTGTATTTCACCTCTTTCCCAATTATTTTAAGCTGATCGGCAATTTCCTTTGAAAACTTTGGATCAACAACATCATCTTTTCCACCGTGGAAAATCCAAAGTGGCACCTTCTTGTATTTATTTACGTTTGCCAGGTTGTCGCCACCACAAATGGCAAAGGCTGCTGCGAATTTTCGCGGCTTTCTTCTCAGCATTTCGTATGTACCCATACCGCCCATAGACAGTCCGCCAATATACACCTGCTTTTTATTAGCATAGGGTTTTGCCAGAAAATCGTCAACCAGGCCAAGTAGCGCATGCATCGCCTTAGTCGGCTTTCCACCTTTCTGAAATTCAAAATGACGTTTACCAAGGGAGTCTGTTGATGCATTGGTATTCGACCAGTAGGAGTCTTTGCTGCACTGCGGGAAGATCACGATAGCCGGAAATTCTTTTCTGACTTCCGGGTCCAGGAATAACTTTGCACCATGGATGAGCTGTGCCTCATTATCATCTCCCCGTTCACCTCCACCATGTAGAAAAAACAGCACCGGGTATTTTTGTTTCGGATCAAAGTGCTCCGGAAATAAAACCCGGTATTGCATCGTGTCTTGTTTGTTGACGTAAATACCTTTCACAAACGACGTAAGATCCTGGGCATTCGACTTCATTGCCAGCGACAATAAAACCAATAAGAGCAAAGGCAGTCTTTTCATAGTCAATGGTCAAGTATTTATATTATGGTTTTAACAAATGAGGCTGAAGCGCCTTTTTCCAAATGTCGTAACCTTCTTTTTTCATGTGTAACATATCTTCGCGGAAAAGTTCGGGACGGGTATTCCCATCTTTATCCAGCATTTTTGCGTTTACATCCACATAGACCGCCTTTGACATGCTCGCCATATAATCTTTGATCATGCTGTTTGCTTTCAAAAGCGTGTCGCGGAATTGCTTGCGGGAAGGAGATTCTTTCATGGAAAGATAAACCAGGGGAACTTCTGGCTGTTTCGCTCTGATGTTGGTCACCAAAGTCTTGAAACGCTCAAAAGTTTCTGTTGCACTAACGCCCATTGCCACATCATTTTCTCCACTATAGATCACCACCTGACGTGGTTCATACGGGAAAACAAGGTAATCTAAGTACGTGATCGCATCTGCAAGGGTAGAGCCACCGAAACCGCGATTAATTACCTGATACTTTTTAAATGTCTGCTCTGCATCTTTCCACATTCTGAACGAGGAACTGCCTACGAACACAATGCCGTTTTTAGCGGGCATTGAAAGGCTGTCCTGTTTTTGAAATGCTTCAATTTCTGACCAGAAAGGACGTGCATCTTGTGCAACGGCCTTCAGCTGCAGTGTTATGCAGGCCAGACAGATTAAAAGAATAAGGTATATATTACTTCGCTTCATACTGATATGTTTTTCAGTAACGAAGGTAATTATTTCACCGGAACTTTAACAGGTTGTGGTACTTTCACATAATATCCGGTACCATCATACTGGCGGCGACGTGGGTTGCTGATACAGGCTTCACTGCAGCATCCTAGCATCTTTTCGCCACAGACATCACACTGTGTGATGTGTTCGTTGCATTCCGGATTTGCACAGTTGATCATCTTTGGCGTTACCGTTCCGCAGTTGTAACATTTAGATACCACAGTTGGGTTCACGGTATTCACATCCACCGCAATCCGGTTGTCGAACACATAACATTTACCTTCGAAGTCCTCTCCTTTTGCCTCTTTACCATATTTAATGATGCCACCATGTAGCTGATAAACATCGTTAAAGCCGTGATGCAACAATAGCGCACTCGCTTTTTCACATTTGATGCCACCGGTGCAGTAGGTTAGGATCTTCTTGTCCTTATATTTTGCAAGTTCATTGATCTTGTCCGGGAAATCCCTGAAATTTTCGATATCAAGTGTTACTGCATTCTTGAAACGGCCAAGGTTATGCTCGTAATTCGAGCGCACATCCAGAATCACCACATCTTCTTCGTGGATCATCTTTTTAAATTCCTCCGGTTCCAGGTGTTTCCCAGTTTGCTTATTCGGATCAATAATGGTCTTGTCGCGTAAGCCAGAGTGTACAATCTCCGCTTTATAGCGGCAGTGCATTTTCATGAAAGAAGGTTCCGCAACATCATCGATCTTGAACTCGGTTTTTGCGAATCTTGGATCTGTATGTATCGCTGCCATATAGGCTTCACAGGACTCCTTCGTTCCAGAAACGGTTCCGTTAAGGCCCTCGTCAGCAACAATGATTCTTCCGGTAAGATTTAGTGATTTACAAAATGCAAGATGATCGACTGCAAATTGCTCAGCTTCTGCTATAGGAGAATAGCAGTAATAAAGTAAGGTTTGATACTGTGTCATAAGTAATTGATACCGCTGCAAACGGCGTTAAAATGTTGCAAAAGTAAGCAAATAGCGCACGATTGTCAATAGCTGTGCAAATAACCGGAGCCTGGGTTCTGAATAGACCCGGTGCAGTCCCGGCCTTCAGAAGTCCTTAACAAGGCAATAGCCCTGTTAACCCCTTGCTAACCCCTTGGGAGTGCCTGGGGTAAGCTTGGTTAGTACCGAAGCGGTGGTGTGTAAAAATCTGTTACAAATAAATGCTGGGAAGGCTTGACATTGTCATTATTAATAGCCTATCTTAGATAGTGTAAAAAATACACCATTGTCAACCTCAACCACCTCTTATAGATTAATTTGAAATGCCACCCCTCCGGTGGCATTTTATTTTTTAAGTTTAGGCAAAGTATTCCTATGAAAAAGATTTTATCCCTTATTATGGTTTGTGGCTTCTATGCTACAGTTAATGCTCAAGCTCCTGTTATTATTGATAAAGACCCGGAGATTGCTGGTATGGTTTCGGAAGTTTCCGCAGATTCCTTAAAAGCGCATGTGGAGAAGCTGGTTAGTTTTGGTACACGCAACACCTTGAGTTCGCTTACAGATAAGAAGCGCGGCATCGGTGCAGCTGGCCGGTGGATCTTGTCACGTTTCAACAGTTATGCAAAATCTTCCGGTGGGCGGCTAACAGCAAAGCTGGATACCTCCACCTACCAGCCCGACGGCCGCCGCATTGATGTGCCTGTGGTACTCACGAACGTTGTGGCAACGCTGAAAGGTTCTGACCCAAATGATAAGCGCATTTTCATCATCAGCGGGCACATGGATAATATGCGTACCAATGTGATGGATCGTACGGGTGATGCACCCGGCGCGAATGATGATGGTAGCGGAACTGCGGCGGTTATTGAATGTGCAAGGATCATGAGTAAACATAACTTTCCGGCAACCATAATCTTTGTAGCGGTGTGTGGAGAGGAGCAAGGGCTGTTAGGTTCTGGCTTTATGGCACGCAATGCAAAAAGGGATAATTGGGAAATTGCTGCGGTGTTGAATAACGACATCATGGGTAGCAACAACAGCAATGAGACAAACATCATCAACAATACACAGGTGCGTGTTTTTAGTGAAGGGCTGCCGGTTTATGAGCTGGACGCGAAAAAGGCCGCAACGATCCGGTCGATGGGTTTGGAGAATGAAAGTCCATCCAGACAGCTTGCACGCTATGTGAAAGAAACCGGAGAACGTTATGTGGATAACCTGCAGGTGATGATGATCTACCGTCCAGATCGTTTCCTAAGAGGTGGCGATCATACGCCGTACCAACAGCAGGGTTTTGCAGCGGTACGGATCACCGAGATGAACGAGAACTTCTATCATCAGCATCAGGACGTGAGAAAAGAAAACGGAATCGCATACGGCGACCTGGTAGAATATATGGATTTTGAATACCTGCGCAAAAACACCGCCATGAACCTGAGTAACCTTGCTAATTTAGCGAAGTCGCCTTCCGTTCCACAGGAAGTTAATATGCTGGTTTCAGGCCTGGGAAATTCAACCAGTTTAACCTGGAAAGCGCCACTAGCGGGTAAAACAAAAGGGTACTACGTATTGATGCGGGAGACTTCCAGTGCGGTATGGCAGAAGAAGTTCTTCACGGCAGATACGAATATTAAGCTTCCCTACTCGAAAGATAACTACTTTTTTGCAGTGCAATCGGTGAGTGCGGCGGGGAATGAAGGGCTGCCTGTAGTACCTGGTGTACTAAGGCAAGCACGCTAGAAGCCGTAGGATATCCTGAACCCATGTTGNNTTGCCGTCGTAAGCAAAGCCGTAAGTTGCACGGAAGATCAATCGCTGCAGGCCAAAATAGAATTCTTTGTAGTTCTTTTTGTCCGGCTGCGTCAGGAAGTTTGCACCTATCAGTTCTTCTAACTTCAGCTTTCTGATGATCGGCAGTTTATTCATGATCAATCCGGCGAAGTTCTGTTCAAAATGGGCTTCAAGGTAGTGCTGATCGGTACTGTACTCATAGAAGTCCAGAAACTGGAACTTGCGTAGTTCTGGCAAGGTCGTCAGGGAGTTGTTTCCCCGGAAATGTTTGCGGTCCGGGTAATAAAGGGTTTTGTTGTTCATGAATTTACCCGCACTAATCATGAAAGAGGAGAAGCCCCATAGTCCTTCACCAATACGTTCCTGCGATATTTCCAGGTTAAGAAGGTCGTAATCGGCATCACTTCCGAATACGTTTTTGATGCCGCGTCTATAGCTCAGCTGTACCTCCGGGTATTTAGACTCCTGATAAAACTTGCCTTCCGGGCGCGTGATGAACCTTCTGCCGATGTTGTAAGTTAAAGTCGCCTGGACCGTTAGTGCCTTATAGTCTGGGAAAAGCGGTGTTTCCACTTCTGGTGTAAACGGATTGTTGGACGTGAAGGAACGGTCGCTGTATTCAAAGAACCTAAAACGGGTATTATTTACCAGGAACCTGTTTTCGGAGTATTCCAGGTTTACGTTTCCTTGCAGGCCAGTAAAGATTTCCCGGGATGTACCAGCGGAAAGGAAGGATTTGCGGTATAGCTTCATGAAGTTCCGCTCGAACAATAGGTTGTTCAGGGAATTTGAAATCATGGTCATGGTGCCGTAGCGGTTAAGGTCATATACCCCGGAGCCTACTCCGAAGTTGATGCCTGCACGTTTATTCGGGTTATAAATGTAATTGGCATTTAGGTTTGCAGTAACTGTTTCTGAGGCAAAGCCATAGCGAATCTCAGGGCGTATGGTGTACGAGCGGTATCCTGACAACTCCTGCAGATAGGTGAGCCCATAGTTTATTCCGAAACCTTCAACGGTATTGTAAAACATGGATTTCAATACCGGGTCCAGCTTCAGGTAGCGCCGGTCATAGCGGTTGTTGATGCTGTGGCCGCTGAGTAGCAATCTGCTTAGGGAGAACCGATTAATACTTCGTTCCAGGGAGTCCAGGTAGCGCTTGGAGACTTTAAGCCGCTCAATCTGATCTTTCCGGGTGTAATCGGCACGTTCTTCGGCTGTTAATGGAATGGGCCGGTTTTCGGCCCAGTAAGTAGAGTCTTTTTTGTTTACAGTCTGTGGTACTTTCAGCAGCTCTCCCCTAAAGAAGCCTTTCGGAAACTCCGGCTTCAAATTGTACTGGGTGTAAACGCCAAGGTAGTAGCCCTCGAATTTAAAGCCCATTACGTTTCCATTGAACTGGAAGTTGATGTTCGAAGGCATGTAGATGTTATCGACCTTGATGAACTGCTGTTTGATGTTTAGCGTGTCTACGAGGTTTACCCCAGTATTTTTCGTTAAATAAAGTTCTGTACCCAGTAAGCGCCAGCTATCATCCGTGATATACATAATTCCTCTAAATACCGGGTCATGTTCTCTGCGTGGAATGACCTGGATCTTGTTGATGGTTTCGCCATTGTGGGTAGACATGCCCAGGAACTTGTAGTTGTAGTAAAACAGTGCATTGTCTGCCAGTGGGGATACGAAGCCACGGGAGCTCAACACGTTTTCGAGCAACATGTTGTTGTAGAAGTTGATGTTCAGGTCTGAAGCTTTGTTGAAACTGAAAGCATTGTTCCGGCCGGCGACTTTCGAAGAGATCATTTCTTCATGGATGTTATCCGGGCGCTGGTAGTTGTATTTAGATTGCGATTCGGAAAGGTAGAGGATGCCTTTCCGGTTGGTATCCAGATCAAGCGTTTTCTGGATGTCCCTGCCGAAGAACTTCTTTGGTGCACCAACCAGCTTTTGAAGACCTTTGATGTACACGTCACAGCTGAATTCGTTGACCTCTTCCAGGTGGGCCTTTCTGCGTTTTATGGCCTGGCGGATGATCTCGTATGCCGGATCTTCTGCATTGGCCGCGATGGTTACGCCTTCAAGGGTATAGGTTTCGCTGGACATAACCACATCCTGTCTAAGTCCTGCAGCCGGATT
>DDAD01000126.1:1147-7794 GCA_002333205.1 Pedobacter sp. UBA2067 | reverse complement strand
CTGCAGATGCCATGAAACTGGTTGTTTCCGGCGGTGTTAGCCATATGGAGTAATGGCAGCAGATCGCGCTATATAAAGAAAAAAGCCTTGTGCATTTGCACAAGGCTTTTTTCTTTAGAAGTTTGGTTTCAGTACGTATTTATCATAGAATCTGAAGATGTGCTCTGCAGCTTCTTCAGCAGTATCAACCAAACGGAAGAGGTTTAAATCTTCAGCGTGGATGTTGTGTTCTTTTTTAAGCATGGTATTGGTGATCCAGTCTACCAAACCTCCCCAGTAATCTTTACCGACTAAAACAATCGGAAAACGTGCAACCTTCCCGGTTTGAATCAGGGTTATTGCTTCAAATAGTTCATCCATGGTACCCATGCCGCCAGGTAATACGATAAAACCCTGGGAATACTTCATGAACATCACTTTACGGATAAAAAAGTAATCGAACTCCAATAGCTTGTTGTGATCAATGTACTTATTGTGAAATTGCTCAAATGGAAGTTCAATATTCAAGCCTACAGACTTACCACCATTCATGTGTGCACCTTTATTACCAGCTTCCATGATACCAGGACCACCACCTGTAATTACACCATAGCCACGTTCTGTAAGCAAACGGCCACAATCTACGGCAATCTGGTAATATGGATTTGTTTCTGCAGTTCTTGCCGATCCAAAGATGGATACACAAGGACCAATTTTAGCAAGTTTCTCAAAACCGTCTACAAACTCGGCCATGATCTTAAATATCTGCCAGGAGTCGGTAACCTTAATTTCCTGCCAGTTTTTGTTCTCAAAAGCACTTCTTATTTTCTCTTCACTGTTCATGCTATAAATATTTTTAAATTAAAATCTTGTTTGTTGATCTGTCTTTTTACTGATCAGTAATAGTCCGATAAACGTGATCAATCCATTTACCAGGATCAGCTCTACGCTGAAGGTATAACCGCCAAGCAACTCTGCTGAATACAAGTTCAGCAAATAGCAGATCGCAGGGGAGATCAGGCAAATGAAAGGAACCAGTTTGTCATGCAGGCCACGATTTCTCACAAATAATCCAAAGCTGTATAAACCTAAAAGCGGACCGTAAGTATAGGAAGCAACTTTAAATATACCTTTTACTACAGATTCATCATTAAAGNNTTGATCACCTTTATCCAGATTCAGAAAATCTACGCAGAATGAGGTCGTTAATGCTGTTAGTGCAGAGTCGGTAGTTGCAAAGGTTGCTGCGGTTAGGCCCAGCATAAACACGATGGCGGGTATAACCGCAAGGTGGTTAAGGGCGATTTCTGGAAATAAAAAGTCTGTTCTTGGGGATCCGGTTGCATGATCCAGGGGAATTGCAATTCCGTTTTTAGCGGCATATACATACAATAATGCACCTACGCTAAGGAAGAAGATATTCAATACGACAAAGATGCCAGTAAACGTAAACATGTTCTTTTGTGCCTCTTTAATGGTGCCCATACTTAAGTTCTTCTGCATAAGATCCTGATCCAACCCGGTCATGGCGATGGTTACGAAAATACCGCCAAGGAATTGTTTACTAAAGTGAAAACCATTAGTCATAAAGTCTTCGTAGAAGAAAATCTTAGCGTAACCACTGTTTTTGACAGTTTCGAAAGCTGCTGGAAGATCCAGGTTCAGGCTATCACAGATGAAGTACAAGGTTAAAAATACCGAAAGTACCAGAAAAAAGGTCTGCAGGGTATCGGTAATGATGATGGTTTTTAGTCCGCCTTTGAAAGTATATGACCAGATTAAAAGCAGGGAGATTAGTACAGTAGCCCAGAAAGGTACACCATAGCTGTCGAATATAAACCGCTGTAAAACAATCACCACGAGGTATAAGCGGAAAGCAGAGCCGATGGTCCGGCTGATCAGAAAGATTGACGCTGCTGTTTTGTAACTAAAATAACCTAAGCGCTGTTCGATATAGCTGTAGATGGATGTGAGTTTCATCCGGTAATAAAGCGGGAGCAAAAGCGTAGCGATGATGATGAATCCTACCGCATTACCCAGTACAAACTGGAAGTACTGAAATTGGTTGCCGGAAGGCGCACCTACCTCGCCTGGAACAGAAATAAAGGTGACACCGGAGAGTGCCGTGCCGATCATACCAAAGGCAACCAGGTACCATTTGGAGTTACGATTTGCAATAAAAAAGGTGGAGTTGTCGGATGATTGTTTAGAGGTTGCGAAGGCAATGATTATCAGAACTATAAAATAACCGAGTAAAAAAGAAAGAAGTATCGCTGGACTCATTGTATGTTTTTAGCTGCTAAATGTAATAAAACATCTTTTAAAAAGCGTTTTACGGCAGATAAATATAAATTTGCAGCATGAACTTTTCTTCTAAATTACTTGAAGATGCTGTTAATGAATTTTCAAAATTACCGGGTATCGGACAGAAGACAGCACTTCGTCTGGTATTGCATCTTTTGAACCGGGAGCCTGAAGAAGTAAATTCCTTTGGCAACTCGATCATCAAGTTGAGGCAGGAAATCAAGCATTGTTCAATTTGTCATAACATCTCTGATAATCAGGTCTGTGAGATCTGCAGCTCAACAAAAAGAGAAAAGGAAATCATCTGCGTGGTTGAAGATACGCGTGATGTGATGGCGGTGGAAAATACAGGGCAGTATTTCGGTGTGTATCATGTTTTAGGCGGATTGATTTCTCCTATGGATGGTATTGGTCCTTCGGACCTTTTTATAGATACGCTGGTGCAACGGGTTGCTGCTGGCCCGGTAAAGGAGGTGATTCTTGCCATAAGCCCCACAATGGAGGGAGACACCACCAGTTTTTACTTGTACAAGCGGCTAAAAGCCTTTAATATTCCCATTACAACCATTGCCCGGGGCATAGCCTTCGGAGGTGAGCTCGAATATGCTGATGAAATCACACTCGGCCGATCGATCATTACCCGTGTTCCATANNCTCACCGGTGCTTCTTCCGGTATTGGAAAGGCATGTGCGATAGAAATGGCGAGCCGCGGTGCGAATCTGGTACTTGCCGCAAGGCAGTATGTAACCCTTTGCGAGCTTACCGCCCAGCTTGAAAAGGAATACCAGATCAAAGCTGTTGCTGTACAGGCCGATGTTAGCAAAGAGGAAGACTGTCAGTTCCTGATCAAGCAAGCCATATTAACGTTTTCTCGTATTGACGTGTTGATCAATAATGCAGGTTTGTCTATGCGCGCACTGTTCGCAGATCTTGATCTGAGTGTTCTAAAGAACCTGATGGATGTGAACTTCTGGGGAACTGTGTACTGCAGCAAGTTTGCACTGCCAGAAATAATGAAGACCAAGGGAACTATCGTGGGCGTTTCGTCAATTGCAGGTTACCGCGGACTGCCAGGCAGAACAGGTTATTCCGCGTCCAAGTTTGCGATGAACGGCTTTATGGAGGCACTGCGTACAGAACTGTTGAAGACAGGTGTCAATGTTCTGGTTGCTTGTCCTGGATTTACCAGCTCAAACATCCGTTTCGCTGCACTCGCTGAGGATGGAAAGGCACATGGAGAGACCAGCATGGAAGAAGGCAAGATGATGAGCCCTGAGGCGGTGGCAAAGATTATCGTAGATGGTATAGTCACAAGAAAAAGGACACTTGTGATGACCGGACAAGGGAAACTTACCGTATGGTTAAACAAACTGCTGCCGGGACTCGCAGATAATCTGGTGTTCAAGCATTTTACCAAAGAAAAGAATGCATTGATTAGATAAAATGTTCAGTGTATGTCTGGAAATTATCATAGCAAGGCATATTTTTTAATATTTGTTGGATTTATATAAAAACAATTCCATATTTGTGAGAGATGATTCAAACAAGCGGACTTAAGTTTTGGTGGTGGCACAACGCAAAAGCGTAGTGTAACCCCTGTCGTTCGTTTATTTACTATAAGAAATTACGTGGGTTGCTTTATTAGGCAACCTTTTTTTGTTTATACCCATGAAGAAAATCCTCGCTCATCTTTTCGAAAACAAGAGCTTCAGCAGAGCTGAAGCGCAGAAGATCCTGATCTCTATCGCCAGAGGCGAATATCAAAGTGCTCCGATTGCTGCGTTTATCACCGCCTATGGCATGCGGAACATTACTGTCCAGGAGCTGCAAGGCTTCCGAGATGCGATGCTGGACCTCTGCATTAAGTTAGATCTTTCTGACTACGAACTCATTGATCTATGTGGTACCGGCGGAGATGGAAAGGACACCTTCAACATTTCTACCCTTGCTTCTTTTGTACTGGCAGGTGCGGGGTACAAGGTGGCTAAACACGGTAACTATGGTGTGTCTTCGGGCTGTGGTTCTTCAAATGTGATGGAGCACCTTGGTTATACCTTTACCAACAATCAAGACCAGCTTAAAAGAACACTCGATGCTGCTGGAATTTGCTTTATTCACGCGCCACTCTTTAATCCAGCCATGAAGATTGTGGCACCGATCCGTAAGGAGCTTGGCGTTAAAACTTTCTTCAACATGCTTGGGCCCATGTGCAATCCAGCACAACCAAAAAATCAGATGGTTGGGGTTTACAGCCTGGAACTGGCGAGGTTATATGCTTATCTTTATCAGGAAACTGACAAGAACTACACCATACTTCATGCACTTGGCGGATTTGATGAGGTATCCTTAACCTCCGACTTTAAGACCTTCACACCGAAAGGTGAGGCACTGCATACTGCCGCAGACCTGGGCTTTGACCAGCTTTCAGAAGTTGATATCAAAGGTGGTGACACGGTTGAATCTTCAGCCAGAATATTTACCTCGATCCTGAATGGAGAAGGTACCGATGCTCAGAATCATGTGGTGCTTTGTAATGCAGCATTAGCCATACAGACCATTGATGATACGAAAAGCTTTGGAGATTGCTTCTACGAGGCTGAAGCATCGCTGCAAAGCAAGCAGGCACTGAATAGCTTTAAAACTTTGCTAAGCGCCTAAAATGAGCCTTAAATTGAAAGTTTGCGGGATGAGGGATCCCCGGAACATCGAAGCGCTTACAGCGCTCGAACCGGATTACATGGGATTTATTTTTTACGGGAAATCCAAGCGCTTTGTAGGCGATATGGATCCAGTACTTGTGCGGTCGCTGCCCGCATCTATAAAACCTACAGGTGTATTTGTCAACGAGACGTTGGAAGAAGTGCTTCGTATCGCTAGGCAGTACAAGCTAACGGCATTACAGTTACATGGTGCAGAATCACCTGAATATTGCCAGCTCATAAAAGATCAACTGCCCAATATTGAGGTAATTAAGGCTTTCGGAGTAGATGAGAACTTTAACTTTGATCTGCTGAATAATTACCAGGGTCTGGTCGACTACTTTCTCTTTGACACCCAAACCACAGAACATGGTGGCTCTGGTAAAACTTTCGATTGGGCGGTGCTGAAGCAGTATCAACTCAACGTTCCCTATTTCCTTAGCGGGGGCATTGGCCTAGATCAGGTCGCACAGATCAAGGAGATTGTGGACCCAAGATTGTACGCGGTAGATGTAAACAGCCGCTTTGAAATCAGCCCGGCATTTAAGAATATTGATCAATTAACAACCTTTAAAAACCAGCTATAAAACATCAGCTATGGAATATTTTGTAAATGATAAAGGATACTACGGCGACTTCGGTGGCGCCTATATTCCTGAAATGCTTTATCCCAATGTAGAAGAGCTTAGGCTGAATTACATGAGTATCATCAATGATGAAAGCTTCCAGGATGAATTCAAAAAACTTCTGAAAGACTATGTAGGTCGTCCTTCGCCCTTATACCTTGCGAAGCGGTTATCCTCAAAATATCACGCGAACATCTTTCTAAAGCGCGAGGATTTGAACCATACCGGTGCGCACAAAATCAATAACACCATCGGGCAGATCCTACTGGCAGAACGTTTAGGGAAGAAGCGCATTATTGCGGAGACTGGCGCTGGCCAACATGGTGTTGCAACCGCAACGGTATGTGCACTTCGTGGATTGGAATGCGTGATCTACATGGGGGAGATCGATATTCAGCGGCAGGCACCCAATGTTGCACGGATGAAAATGCTCGGTGCAACTGTTGTTCCTGCAACTTCAGGCTCGAAAACCTTAAAGGATGCTACCAATGAAGCGATGCGCGACTGGGTGAATAATCCGGTAGATACACACTACATCATCGGCTCTGTTGTAGGGCCACATCCATACCCGGACATGGTGGCTTTGTTTCAATCTATTATTTCGGAAGAAACGAAGAAACAACTGTTAGAACAAACCGGAAATGATCAACCAGACTATGTGCTGGCTTGCGTAGGCGGCGGTAGTAATGCTATGGGTATGTTCTACCATTTCATTAACGATACCGACGTAAAATTAATCGCAGTTGAAGCTGCCGGTAAGGGTGTTTCCAGCGGCTTTACGGCTGCTACCACCGCGCTAGGTAAGGAAGGAGTACTGCATGGCAGTCGGAGCATCCTGATGCAAACTGAAGATGGTCAGGTCGTAGAGCCATTCTCCGTTTCTGCGGGGCTCGATTATCCTGGTATTGGTCCACAGCATGCACACCTTTACAAAACCACCAGGGCACAGTATGTTTCCATCACCGATGAAGAAGCGCTGAACGCCGGATTGTTGTTAACGCAGCTTGAGGGCATTATCCCAGCTATTGAAAGTGCCCA
>DDAD01000126.1:0-1117 GCA_002333205.1 Pedobacter sp. UBA2067 | reverse complement strand
AAAGTGCCCACGCCTTAGCGCAGCTTGAAAAAATGGAACTTAAAGAAGGTGAAAATGTAGTCGTTTGCTTATCTGGCAGGGGCGACAAGGACATGGAGACTTACATGAAATACTTTGGCTTATAACAGCATACCATGAATAGAATTAATCAATTATTCCAGGAGAAAAACAAGAATATTCTTTCCATTTATTACACTGCAGGATATCCGAACCTGCACGATACTTTAACCATCGCCCGCGAACTTGAAAGCGCAGGTGCAGATATGCTGGAGATTGGCTTTCCATATTCAGACCCTGTTGCTGATGGACCGGTAATCCAGGCAAGTAGTAAGCAGGCGCTCGATAACGGTATGGACCTTAGGATCTTATTTGAACAACTTAAAGATTTANNTTCGTGAAGATACCTGTACTGCTTATGGGCTATGTGAATCCGCTACTTCAATATGGTGTAGAGAATTTTTGTAAAGCATGTGCTGAAGTGGGTGTGGATGGGTTGATTGTACCTGACCTGCCGATGGTGGAGTATGAGGAGTTCTACAAAGACACCTTTCAGCAATATGGGATCAGCAATATCTTTTTGATCACGCCGCAGACTACGCCCGAAAGAATCCAGAAAATTGATGCGCTTACCAATGGCTTCATCTATATGGTTTCTTCTTCAGCAACTACAGGGAAGAATTTATCGCTGTCGCAAGTTACGGAAGACTACTTCTCAAGAGTAGCTGCAATGGAGTTGAAGAACCCCGCTATGATCGGCTTTGGAATCAGCGACCAAGCGAGTTTTGACAAGGCTTGTCAGTATGCGAAAGGCGCGATTATTGGGACCGCTTTCGTCAAAGCGATCGAAAGCGGCAGTCTTAAAGAAAATATACAAGGGTTTATGAAAGGCTTCGCCCAATAAACTGGACATTGGAAGTTTTGAAGCTAGAGAATATCTTCAAGAC
Source organism: Pedobacter sp. UBA2067 (assembly GCA_002333205.1). Taxonomy (GTDB): domain Bacteria; phylum Bacteroidota; class Bacteroidia; order Sphingobacteriales; family Sphingobacteriaceae; genus Pedobacter. The sequence goes on along the minus strand of DDAD01000126.1, from coordinate 173 downwards.
TTCCTTTTCCTTCCCTGATCACCTCGAACTCGCCGGAGGTGCAATCAATCACGGTGGAAGCAATGTTACCCCCATAGCCGCCATCAATAACCAGGTCCACGGTATCGTGGTATTTCTCCTGAATCAACTCCGGGTCCGTTGAATATTCCAGTACATCATCATCGTCACGGATG
>DDAD01000168.1 GCA_002333205.1 Pedobacter sp. UBA2067 | reverse complement strand
AAAAGGCAATTTTTAGGCTGACACATAGATGTCATGATGTTTTATATCTATATATCTAATACTAAATGGTGCCTCACCTGAAAAAAACATCGAGTCTCTAATAAGCAAGACTTCAAAACTTACAGTTTTAAGCAGTATATCGGTGTGGTATTTGATACATTCGGCAGTGTTCATGGCGTATGGTGATGTTATCCTTTTCCTTATTCTTTATTATTAATTTTTTTTGGCCGGAAACCACTACTTTGCACTCTTGTACACTTCATCCGTCACTGCTTCTTGCCAATTAACAATGCCTTTTTCAGTGTTAGGAACGATATACACTTGCTGTAAACCTACATCTGCACTTGCTCCGTGCCAATGGCGGACATTCGGCGGACATTTTACCACGCTGCCTTTTTTAATGATTTCAACAGGCTGTCCTTTGATTTGATGATAGCCAACTCCATCAGTGATGATTAAAATTTGACCAGCGGGATGACTGTGCNNACAGCTGTTGTCAAAATGCTATCAGGATCTACCAGGCCAACGTTATAGGCATTTCCGGTAAAGGTTTCGCTTGATCCTTTTTGCCCTTTCGGAAAAATTTCGGTTAGTTCATTTTTGTCCGTTTTCGTTACTTTCTCATTTTCAGGGTTGCTACAAGCTGTTGCAAGAGTGCCTATGATCACAATCGAAGCTATCTTTAGATTGATTTTCATATCGTATAATCTCTAGTTGTTCTCAAATTTTACAACAACATTCCCATTGCCTAGTGCCGTGGCAAGTCCGCTGGGATTGTCAACATATCCGAGCTTTGTATACCTGTACGAGGTATTGAAACTTTTGTAAAATAAAACCAGCGTATTACTTCCGTAAAGCGTGAGGTCGCCCACTTTGATGTTTCCGCCCACCGACGAATTGGTTGGCAAACTATTGGGCAGATCGTAATATTTTTCATTGTTATTAAGCTCCGCCATATTAATCGTAAGCGGAAAATTTGCGCTGAGAGCCCTTGCACTTGGATTGTCGTATAGCGTTGCTGTGAAAACTGTGGTGCCTATTGTAATTTTCATTTTGGTTGTTAGGGGATTAATTTTTCCGACATGGTTATTTTGGGCGTGTATGGTATCATCATCTTTACGGCAGCTTGCGGTACAGCCCAAAAACATGAAAAGAATTGCGATTAATGTTGCTAAAGACTTCATACCACTTAGTTTAAAATGTCGATGCATCGATTACATACCGGTATCTTGCTTCTTTATTAACCACTTTGTCCCAGGCATCATTTATTTCCGAAGCTTTAATAACTTGGATTTTCGGATAGATCTTGTTGTCTGCACAATAATCCATCACCTCCTGGGTTTCTGGAATACCACCGATCAGCGAACCGTTAAAATTTACCCGGTTAAAGATCATATTGAAGTTGTTGATGGTCAACTCGCCATTGATAGGCTGCCCAACTTGCGTAAAATAGCCGTACTTTTTCACGCAATCGATATAAGGAGACATTTCATAAGCATAAGGAACGGTAGAAATCATAAAGTCGAGTTTGCCTTTGTAAGGCTTTAGATCTTCAGCCGATTTTACTACAATTACCTCTTTCGCACCGAAGTTTTTGATGTCATCTATTTTTGAGGGCGAAGTGGTAAATGCATACACTTGGGCTCCTTTGGAAACCGCCAATTTTATCGCCATATGTCCCAGGCCACCAATACCGATCACGCCAATCTTATCGCCTTGTTTAAACTTAACTTTCATCATTGGCGAATAAGTCGTAATTCCGGCACACAGCAGGGGCGCTGCATATTTCAGGTCAATATGTTTTGGGATTTTAATTGCGAAATGTTCCGTTACGACTAAGTTATTAGCATAACCACCCTGCGTAATGCCTGTTGGCGATGATGCTTCCGGGGTACCATAAGTACCTACCATTCCACCTGTTTCACAGTGATGTTCTTCCCCGTTTTTACAACTATCGCATTTCATACAACTATTGACCATACAACCTACACCGGCTTGGTCGCCAACTTTAAATTTGGTTACATTTTTACCTACTGCAGCTACAATTCCGGCAATCTCGTGCCCTGGAACCTGCGGGTACTTTTGCTTACCCCAATGTCCTTTTATCGTATGGATATCTGAATGACAAATGCCTGAAAATTTGATGTCTATCAGAACATCGCTATCGCCCATAGGTCTTCTTTCAAAATTCCAAGGAACCATTTTCCCCGCCACATCTTTTCCGGCGTAACCTCTTGAATTTATATTATTGCTCATCGTTCCCCTATTGGTCGTTTGTCCGAAAGTTTGCAAGGGTCCGGCAAGCACTAAACCAGCACCTGCTATTCCTGCCTCTTGAATAAATTTTCTCCTGGATCTATTGTTGTCGTTTGACATAATCTTGAAATTTAGGATTCAATATCTTTAATGAATTTTGCAGGAATTCCACCTACAATGGTATTATCTGCAACATCTTTGGAAACGACAGCTCCTGCTGCCACAACTGCATTCTCGCCTATGGTCACCCCAGGAAGAATTGTTGCCCCAGCACCGATCCAAGCATTTTTTTTGATATAAATAGCTTTTGGAAGCAATGAATNNAGATGTTGGATGCCCTTCAGATAGCAAACTTACTTTCGGAGCGATAAATACATTGTCCTCGATGGTAATTCCACCCAGATCCAAAAACACACAATCAAAATTGATGAATACATTTTTGCCAATTTTGGTATGCTTTCCGTAGTTAATGTACAAAGGCGTAAAAACTACAACACTTTGATCAATTTCTGAATTTGTGATTTGACTTAATAAATTTCTTATTCCATCAGAATCTGGCGTGTTGTTCATTTGAACCAAGAGTTTCTTGGTGACAAACGACTCTTCACGCATTCTGTATGCTTCAGGGTCGTTCGGTGAAATGATTTCTCCGTTGCGTAACCTCTCGAAAATATCTTCTGTGTTCATTCCCATAATTTTATAAGAACAAAGATAAAAGGATATTAAAAGTGTTTTGTTACATTTAATTCGCAAGTAATTTCAAATATTACCTATTTTCAGTGGATCGTTCTATTTCAGTTAATATGGCAGCAAATCAAAAAGTTATGCTCTGCAAAGTGGTATCGGCAACTGAATTTCCAGAGGATTTTTATATCCGGTTTCATACACATATCTATTGTCAAGGTGGGAGCTTGAAATTTGTGTTTAACGGCCAGCAATATCAAAGTAAAAAAGGTGAGTTCATCTTTTGGTTAGCAGGCGCTAATATTTCGAATTTATCCTTGTCAGAAAATTTTAAGGCTACAATTTTGTTTGTCAACAGCGATCTACTTACCGCAAGTCTGCCGAGTGCCACAGCGAGCATAGACAGCATTATACATTCCAAGGAATATCCCATTTTGCATCCGGATAAAAATGACAAATTGAAAATCCTGAAAAATTTTCAGTTGCTGTACGATATCTCGCAGGAAACCGACCATCGGTTCTATGAGGAAGCACTTAAACTTCAAATGCAGATTTTTTTATTGGAGATGTGGCACATTTTTGAAGATGAGCTCGACAGAAAAAAGCGCAGTCTGCAAAGCGGGTCATTGTACGAACAGTTCTTGCAGTTGGTACAGGAATATTGTATGAGACACCGTGAGGTAAGGTTTTATAGCGATAAGTTGAGCATCACACCCAAATATCTCAATTATATTTGCAAGGCCAACACACGGATTACCGCCTCAGAATGGATACAGCGTAATGCAAAAGAGCGGATCATTATTCTATTGCAAAACAAGAACCTTAACATTTCCGAAATAGCCGATACAATGGATTTTTCAAGCCGTTCGTTCTTTACCCGCTATGTTAAAAAATTGCTCGGGGTAACGCCAAAGGAATACCGGGAGCGAATTTGATACAACAATAAGCGTTGGTGCTTTGGAGGGTTGTAAATTGAGAAATACTATTAGTCCATATCGAACTTTTGGTAAATTATAGTATTGCGACCGCTCTACTTCTTCTCTTTTAGCTATAGATATAAATAGTCAAGGTATTACAGAACTACAACGCCAGTTTCAGAAAACAAAGCTTTCATCTTTTTCCTGTAAAGTTTAACTAGGTTCAGATTCGATACACAAGTCTATCGAAAGCAACTTTACTATACCAAATTTTTACCAGACGATTTCAGAATTTTAGCTAAGGTTATCGGGTATTCTCTGATTCTTACTCCTGTAGCATTATAAACAGCATTTGCAATGGCAGCAGCAACACCTACCAGACCCAGTTCACCTATCCCTTTTGCTTTCATAGGTGACATTGTTGGATCTAAGTCTTCAAGTAAAATAACGTCCTGATGAGGAATGTCAGCATGTACCGGAACCTCATATCCAGCTAAGTCATGGTTAACAAAAAAGCCAACTTTTTTATCGACCACAAGTTCCTCCATTAGTGCTGCACCAACCCCCATGGTCATTGCACCGATTACCTGGCTTCTTGCGGCTTTGGGATTTAGAATTCTTCCTGCATGACATACCGCTAGCATGCGTCTTACCCTGATTTCGCAGGTATATTTATGAACGGCAACTTCTACAAAGTGAGCCCCAAAGGTGTCCTGAGCATATTGCCGGGATAGCTCCCCGTAAGTCATTTCATCCTCAGCAATGAGTTCCCCGTCTTCAGCTGCTTTCGACAATAGGAACTTCTTATTCTTCACGCTAACTTTTCCATCGGAAAATTCCGCCGTACCCGGTTTAAACCCAAATTTTTGTTCAACGCTTTCCCGGAGTTTAACGCAGGCCGCATAAACGCCGGAGGTAGCGGAGGCAGCGCCCCATTGACCAGCTGAACCTGATGACTCTGGGAAGCTGGAATCTCCAAGCCGGACAACGACCTTGTTGATTTCAACGCCCATCATCTCCGCTGCTGTTTGTGCGATAATGGTATAACTACCGGTACCAATATCGGTCATATCGGTTTCTACTGTTACAATGCCTTTGTTATTCAGGCGCACACGTGCTGCACATTTAACAACTGGTGCACCCCGCACGGCGGAAGCGACACCCATTCCTAGCAGCCAGTCTCCCTCTTCTTTCATTTTAGGTTGCTTGCTCCGGCTCTTCCAGTCAAATCGCTTAGCTCCTGTTTGCAGGCATTCTACAAGTAACCGGGTTGAAAAAGGTCGGTTGGGATTTTCGGGATGTACCTGAGTATCGTTTTTTATTCGGAATTCTACGGGGTCCATGTTGAGTCGCTCTGCCATTTCATCCATTGCGATTTCTAAGGCCATCATGCCAGATGTTTCACCCGGTGCTCGCATTGCTGCGCCTTCTGGCA
>DDAD01000133.1 GCA_002333205.1 Pedobacter sp. UBA2067 | reverse complement strand
AATTACCGATTACCGCAGAACCGGTATTTTGCCGCCGGTTACGGTAAATAGCAAGAGTTTCGAACGGCTGTTTGGTGGTAACACGATTGATATACAGCCTCGCGGAGAAGCCGAACTTACTGTGCTTGGCCGGGTAAACAGGAATGAGAATCCACTCTTCAATGAGCGGCAGCGGGTTCAGACGAACTTCGACTTCAATCAGCGTATTCAAATGGATGTGATCGGTAACATCGGTACGAAGCTGAAGCTGAACATGAACTACAATACCGAGGCACAGTTCGACTTTGAAAATCAGGTTAAGCTGGATTATACTGGCGGTGAAGATGACATCATTAAAAAGATAGAAGCTGGGAATGTTAGTTTGCCGCTAAATACGGCACTCATTACCGGCACGCAAGCGCTTTTTGGTATCAAGACACAGCTGCAGTTCGGTAAACTCACCGCCACCAGTGTCTTTTCACAACAGAAATCTCAATCCCGGGAAATTCGTATTGCAAATGGCGCACAACAGAACGAGTTTAGGATTAGTGGCGACAGCTACGAAGCAAACAAACACTATTTTTTAGCACAATATTTCAGGAACAGCTACAATAAAACACTGGCTAATCCGCCGACCATCAACTCGGCCGTCAACATCACTAAGATAGAGGTCTGGATCACTAACAAAACCGGGGCGACAACAGACTCGCGAGATGTGCTGGCATTTATAGATTTGGGCGAGAACAATCCTTACAATTCCGCGTTGATTCAAGGCGGCCCGGGCTACTCGGCGGTGCCTTCCGGATTCATCGCACCTAATTTTCCACGTGCTTCTAACAATTTGTTGGAAAGATTGCCTGCGGGAGCTCGGTCTACCAATTCGAATGATGTAATTTCCTTTTTCCAGGCTAATGGCGCTACAGACAACTTCGCTAAGCTCACTTATGCCAGGAAGCTGACAGACCGTGAATATACCTTCCATCCGCAATTGGGATATATTTCATTGAATAATGCACTAAATGCAGATGAGGTATTGGCAGTAGCATATCGCTATACCTTCAATGGCGTGGAATACCAGGTTGGTGAGTTCTCGACAGACATTTCATTTAACCAGGGAAAGCCGAATGTACTTTATGCCAAGTTGCTGAAAAACGAGACAACCAAGACGAACTTGCCAACCTGGGACTTGATGATGAAAAACATCTACGCCATTGGGGGTTATCAGATATCCAGACAAAACTTTAAGCTCGACATTTTCAGGATCGATGAGAACTCCGGTATTGAACGTCCCGCCATAACGGAAGGTCAGCGTACCCAAAACCGTTTGTGGATAGACATTACTGGAGTGGACCGCCTGAATCAGCAGGAGGAGAAAAAGCCAGATGGTTTCTTTGACTTTCAGGCGGAGGAAATGCCATTCGGAAGCGGCAATAGTACCACAACCACATCTTCGAATGCTTCGTTATCGGGATTTGCATCAAACAGTCGTAAAGGCTACATCACCATTGATCCTTTAAATGGCCGGATCATTTTTCCTGTAATCGAAGCTTTTGGGAATGACCTTGCGGCGCAGTTCAGTTCTGCGGAAGCCCAGNNCACCTTCCCGGCTTTGTACGATTCCACGCAGGTTGTTGCACGCCAGCTTTTCACCCGGCAGAACCGGTATATTATCCGGGGCGGATACCAGAGTGAAATATCTTCAGAATTTAACCTGAATTCCATAAATGTACCAGAAGGCTCCGTCAAGGTTTTTGCTGGAAATATTCCCTTGCAGGAAGGTAATGACTATACTGTGGATTACATGTCCGGCAGGGTCAAGATCCTGAATACAGCAATCTTGAATTCGGGGCAGCCAATACGGATCACCACCGAAAACAATGAGCTTTTTGGCCTGCAGCAGCGTTCCCTTTTTGGAACGCGTTTAGACTACCGGGCAAGTAATAAACTAAACCTGGGGGCAACCATCATGAACCTTTCGGAGAAGCCACTAACGGCAAAGGTGAACTTCGGGGAGGAGCCCATTAACAATACCATTTGGGGTATGGACTTCAACTATAGCAGTCCTTCCAGGTTCATAACACGTATGGTCGATAAACTTCCGTTTATTTCTACCAAGGCACCATCAGCAGTGACGTTTTNNGGCGAGTTTGCGCAGTTGGTTCCAGGGCACCCGAAAGCACTGAATGCAGATGGCAGTAAAGGCGGCACCAGCTACCTGGACGACTTCGAAGCGGCACGCTCTGTGGTTGACCTGAAAAGTGCAATTGCCTGGCGGTTATCCGGTACGCCACAACTGTTTCCTGAATCGCAGCTTATTGATAATTTAAGTTATGGCTTCAATCGCGCTAAGATTGCATTTTACAACATCGATCCAAGCTTCTATAATCGCTCCGCATCCACCTTACCATCATACCTCAGAGCAGACCGGAACGAGCTATCAAACCACTATGTGCGTGAAATTATTGAACAGGAAGTGTTTCCGTTTAAAGAAACTCCAACAGGGCTAGCGGTAAACCTGCCGACACTTGATGTTGCCTTTTATCCGACTTTGCGTGGACCATATAATTACACCACCACAGGCTTTGGTGCGGATGGCAAGCTGAACAACCCGCGTTCCCGCTGGGGCGGCTTATTCCGGAGAATTGAGAGTAATGACTTTGAATCCCTGAACATCGAATACCTGGAACTGTGGGTGATGGATCCCAACATCTACAAGCCGAATAATCAGAATGCAGGTGACCTGTATTTCAATCTCGGAAATATATCTGAGGATATTCTGAAGGATGGACGTAAATCGCTTGAAAACGGTCTGCCTGCGGATAATGATCCCTCAAAATTTGATGAAACCAATTGGGGCAGGGTACCGAAGTTACAGCCCGTGGTGCAAGCCTTTGATAATAATCCGGATGTGCGACGTGCTCAGGACGTGGGGCTGGACGGGTTATCCGATCTTCAGGAACAGCAGAAGTTTAATGCGGCATTGAACCAGATCAAAGCACAGCTTAATCCGGACGCATCTGCAGCTTTGACCGCCGACCCATCGTCGGACAACTTTTCTTTTTACCGGGGACCTGCCCTGGACCAGGCGCGTGCAGGTATTTTGAAGCGCTATGAGAACTATAACGGTCCGGATGGAAACTCCAAAACGGCCCAGCAGTCTATGGCTGATCTTGGGCTGGAAAATTCGGCTTCAACCTCCCTGCCGGATGGCGAAGATGTGAACCGCGATAACAACATGACGCAATCGGACGAATACTTTCAGTATAAGGTTTCCATGCGGCCGGGCGACCTAGAAGTAGGCAGGAACTACGTGACTGACAAAGTGGTTTCCCAGGTTAAACTTGCCAATGGGCAGACACAACCTGTAACCTGGTACCAGCTACGTATTCCGCTGGCCAACTACGATCAGAAGTATGGGAATATACAGGATTTTAAGTCCATCCGTTTTATACGGATGTTCCTGACCGACTTCGCTGATACTACCGTTTTAAGGTTTGCGAAGATTCAGTTGGTACGCGGCGACTGGCGCCAGTACAATGCAAATAATAACGGTTCAGAGGTAATTGCAGATCCTGCGCTGGTTCCTGCAGCACCGGATAATTCCACCGTTGAGCTTGCCACGGTCAACATTGAGGAGAATGGTAAGCGGACGCCTATTCCATACGTAGTGCCGCCTGGTATTGAACGCGAAAGGGATTATAATAACTATCGGGGTGATACGCGCCAAAATGAGCAGTCGCTGTCGCTGAACGTGCGAAACCTGCGTGATGGTTATGGACGGGCAGCTTTCAAGACCGGAACCAATGATTTTAGATCATACAAGCGGCTGGAGATGTATGTGCATCTGGAAGCGCTTGGTAGCAGGGTACTGAATGATCAGGACGTAAGTGCCTTTATTCGCATCGGTACCGACAACCANNCGCAACCGCTATATGTGACGCAGCCAAATACCAGTGATCCAAATGCCATCTGGCCGGAGCGGAACAAGCTGGACATAGAATTGGAGTTATTTCAAAAAGCGAAGATTGCGAGAAATAATGCCAGGCTGCCGAATGGGCAGGCATGGCCGGTGAATGTGCCCTTTGACTACACGGATGGCCCCAATACCATCACCGTAAAGGGGCAGCCAGACATGAGCAAGGTGCGGCTGTACATGCTTGGGGTAAAGAATCCGCTACGCAACCCTGACTTGCGGCCCGGTGATGATGGTTTGGAGAAAGATGCACAGGTTTGGTTTAATGAGTTACGGCTAACCGAATTCGACGAACGTGGGGGATGGGCAGCAACGGCAGGTATGTCTGCGAAGCTGGCCGACCTCGGAGATATAAACATTTCAGCGAGTAAGTCGACCGTGGGCTTCGGTTCAATTGAGAAGCGGGTTTCCGAACGCAACCGCGCAGATAACACGTTTTTTGATGTGTCTTCGAATCTGGAACTCGGTAAGTTCTTCCCCCGGAAAACTGGTCTGGTAATTCCGATGTTTGTAAGTGCCTCTGCACAGATCAGCACGCCGCAATATGATCCCAGAACCCCGGATATAGAACTGAAAAATGCACTGGATGGAGCTTCTAAAGCAGAGAAAAAGGCCATTTTAAATTACGCACAAGATTATACAACCCGTAACAGTATTAACTTCAGTAATGTCCACAAGGAACGCAGCAACCCGGATAAAAAGGTGCGGCTATGGGATATTGAAAACCTGAACCTGAGCTATGCTTACACCAAATACTTCCATCGGGATTTTATCAATGAGAACAATATTCAGCAAAGCTACCGGGCATCACTGGAGTACCGCTATGCTGCACAGGCAAAGTCGTATCAGCCTTTTGAAAAGCTGATCAAATCTAATACGCTGGCGCTGCTTAGGGACATTAACTTTAGTCTGTTGCCGAGTGCCATCAACTTCAGGATCGACTTTGATCGTTACTATTCTGAAAACAGCTTGCGCAACAATGATCCTACGAATGCCATTCCGGTGAATACGACTTATAACAAGAACTTCCTGGTGACCCGGGTGTATGGGATATCCTGGAACTTGACCCGATCATTGACGCTGGATTTCNNGCAACTACTCAATTATCGATGAACCGGATGGCAGGATCAATGGACTGAAGACCGATACGCTCTGGCAGAACCTGAAACGTCTGGGCAGAACAACGGATTATAACCACGATCTGAATATTACTTACAACCTGCCGATCAACAAAATTCCGGGACTGAACTGGATTAACGTGGCTACACGATACGGTACCAATTTCAACTGGCAGACAGAACCATTGTCTACCCTAAGAGACCCGAATATCAACCTTGGTAACACGATTCAGAATTCAAGGAACATACAGGTAAATCCAACGTTAAACCTGAGCACTTTATACAACAAGTTCGGTTTCATCAAAAGGATAGGTGCTGACGAGAAAAATTCAGGCGCAAAGTTCTTGGTGGGGCTTTTGACCAGCATCAAGACGGTGAATGCTGCATTTACGCAGACAAAGGGAACATTCTTACCGGGCTATTTACCAGAGGCAGATTACCTGGGGATGGATGATGTGACAGGTGCACCTGGGCTTGGCTTCGTGCTGGGTAGTCAGCGGGACTTAAGGGCCAGTGCACTGGCGCGAGGTTGGCTAACCCGTGATACGCTGCAGTCGCAGTTGTATGTGAACACCTTGCGGGAAGATTTGAGCCTTACCAGTACGGTAGAGCCTTTCCGGGATCTGCGGATTACACTTACAGCCAATCGTAACCGGACGATGAACTACTCCAGCAACTTCCGGTACAGTAATGAAATTGGCGGCTTTGAAAACCTGAGCCCTTATACTACAGGCGACTTCAACATTTCTTTTATTTCACTGAAGACCGCTTTCTCAGATCAGAATGGCAGTACTGCTTCAGGCCTTTACCGGAAGTTTATGGCAAACCGAGCCATTGTCTCGCAGCGTCTGGGTGCAGAAAACGTTAATTCCGCGGGCCGTGATGGTGCGTTTGCTGATGGGTATAACGAGAACGCACAGGATGTTATCGTGGCGTCGTTCCTGGCTGCGTACACTGGTAAGGATGCATCTTCGGTGCGGTTGCATGGCTTTCCGAAGATCCCATTGCCGAACTGGCGGATCAATTACAGCGGGCTGTCAAGGCTGGCCTTTATGCAGGAGACATTCAAATCCATAGACATCAGACATTCTTACCGCTCCAGCTATGCTGTAAACAGCTTCAGCTCCCTGCAGCAGTACCAGGAGATTAACGGCTCGGTGAGCAGCAGAGATCTTAATGATAACTTCCTGCCGCAGTATCAATATAGTCAGGTGACGATCACCGAACAGTTTGCACCTTTGATTGGGATAGATACGCGGCTGAAGAATAACCTGACGGCGAACTTTGAAATCGGGAAAAACCGCTTGCTCGGATTAAGTCTGGCGAATAATCAGCTGGCGCAATTGTCGGAAAACAACCTTGTTTTCGGCCTGGGTTACCGCACCAATAAGTTCCGTTTCCCATTTGGGTTGTTTCAGCAAGTCCGCATGGACAATAATATGGACATCAAACTTGATGTTGCGGTGCGGGATAATAAAACGGTGATTTACCGTGGGGATGTGGATGAAGCGGAGGTATCATCGGGGGCGAAGAACATCGCACTGCGTCCGAGTGTGGACTACATGTTGAACCAGCGTTTTAATGTGCGACTGTTCTATGATTCTAACATCACCAAACCGTATACTTCTTTAAGCTATAATACTGCCTACAGCAACTTTGGATTTAGCCTTCGGGTGACCTTAAACTAGCATTTGCAGAATGAATTAACATTTGCAGAAAGGGACAGATTAATTACCTTTGACAAAAACAAAACACGATATGAATTTTCCAGCAGAGTTGAAATATACAAAAGACCACGAATGGGTTAAGGTTGATGGCGAACAGGCTATTATTGGAATTACGGATTTTGCACAACGTGAGCTTGGTGACATCGTTTATGTTGACATCAACACCGTTGGTGATGAAGTAACTAAAGATGATGTTTTTGGTACTGTAGAAGCTGTTAAAACTGTTTCTGACCTTTTTATGCCGGTTACCGGAACTATTCTGGAAATCAATCCTGCATTGAACGACAATCCTGAACTGGTAAACACTGACGCTTATGGCGAAGGCTGGATGGTGAAGGTTACAATTTCAAACCCTGCAGAACTTGATGGTTTATTAGATGCTGAAGCTTATCAGGCTTTAGTTGGCGCTTAATAAATGCAGCTGATAAAAGAATTAAAGTACCAGGCATGGGCTATTGCCTGGACTATTCTTATTTTGATTTTCTGCTGCATGCGCACTGATGGTGCATCAAACAGTGGCCTGTTCTTTGAAGGCTTTGATAAACTTGTACACCTCGGTTTTTTTTATGTGCTTACCGTCCTGATGTTTTATGGAAAGATAACCTATCAGCACAACTACCGGTTTCGTTCTTTAACCATCTTCAAGATCATTCTGATCACGGCTGGTATAGGTGCAGGAATTGAGTTCTTACAAGCTACTTTCTTTACTTATCGCTCTGCGGAATGGTGGGATTTTGGCTGTGATATGATTGGCGTGATGATGGGCGTCTTTAGTTATGTCCTGTTGCATAAAATGGATTATGAAAAATAGTATCAAAATCTTCCTGGCTTGTTGCTTATTAAGCAGTTTAACGGCTTGCAGCATCTTTAAATCCGGCTGCGATTGCCCTAAAGTGAGCAGCAGCAAGGTTAAATCAAATACTTCCCGTAGCTAAACAGCTTCTATTACAAGTGTTTACTGGGGTACTGAGAAATTACCTTCTCAGTACCTGTACAGTCGAGTACATTGTATTTTAAATGTTACTTATTAATTTAATTTACTATAGTAAACCTTAAAGGGTTTATGTAGTCCTAATGGGGTACTTTTACATTAGGTCATACATGAAAACTTTTACGAAACCTTTTACATTATTTCTCTTTTTACTCATCGGCTTTTGTGCCCGTGCACAGGACCGCAATGGCTCTGTTACCGGAAAGATTAGCAACGCTAACGATAAATCTGCTGTAGAATATGCTACTGTTGCAGTTAGAAGTCTGAAGGATTCCAGCGTAGTCGGAACCACGACCACCAACGCACAAGGTACATTTACCATTAAGGGTTTGGCACCAGGTGCCTACCGTTTATATGTTGCTTTTCTTGGACTACAAAATGTGAACAAGGATTTTAACATCAGCCCAACGGCAGCGAACGTTAATCTTGGTGAGCTATCCATGGGAGATGATGGTTTGAATCTGAATACGGTTGAAATTAAAGGTGATGCACCTCCGGTAATTGTTAAANNAATGCAAGTTCATTCAAAGTTCGGGAGAATGCTGTTGTGGAAGATGTGCTGAAGAAAGTACCGGGAATGGAAGTGGATAAGGATGGTTCGGTTAAGGCGCAGGGCGAACGGGTGACCCGTGTTCGGGTAGACGGTAAGGAGTTCTTTGGAAATGATCCATTACTGGCTACGAAGAATCTTCCGGCAGACATGATTGATAAGATTCAGGTGATTGATCAGCTATCTGATCAGGCACAGTTTACTGGTATAGATGATGGTAATCGGGAGAAGATCATCAACATCACCACCAGAAAAGATAAAAAGAAAGGTTACTTCGGGAATTCTAGTGTTGGATATGGCACGGACGATCGTTATGACGCAAACATCAACGTGAACAAGTTTGATGGCGATCAGCAGATGTCGGTCGTTGCGCAGTTTAACAACGTCAACAAGCAGAGCTTTGGCGCTGGTGGCGGTGGTGGATTTGGCGGTGGCGGTGGTCGCGGAGGCATGATGGGCGGCGGCGGTACCCAGCAACAAGGTATTACCACTACAAATGCAGCGGGTTTCAACTTTGCGGATGTTTATAATGAAGGCAAAACGCAGTTTAATGGTAGTTACTTTTTCAACAATACTTCGCTGTTCAATGAGCAAAATAGCTTCCGTCAGAACTTACTTGGAAACACGGTGACTACTTTTGATGAAGATTTAACAAGCACTACTGAACGTTTAAACCATCGCTTAAACTTCCTGTTGGATACAAAACTGGATTCTTTGACTTCAATAAGGATCCAACCGAACCTGAGTTACACGAACACTGACCTGGTTCGTAGTAATGCTTACATCAACAACTACAACGAGTACACCACGGTAGGTACCCAGGGCTTTGAGAACAAGGGCACCTCGCCATCACTCTCCAACAACTTGCTGGTAAGAAGAAAGTTCATGCCCCCTGGAAGAACACTCTCGTTGAATGTAAACACCAGCGTGAACAACAGTGATTCTGAGAACTACAACAGAATAGAGAATAATACCACCAATGCTACCGGTACATCGCAGGAATTTACCAGACAGTTCAATGATCAGAATGGCAAGTCTTTCGGAAATACCTCCAGGTTGGTTTATACGGAGCCTTTGTCTAAAACCATGAGCCTGGAAGTAAATTATGAGAACCGTTACAACCACGACAACTCTGAGCGTTTTACCTATAACTTCAATGAGGTAACTTCGAAATACGACCTGCTTGATCCAACCTATACCAATGCCTACGAAAATACCACGCTCACGAATGCATTAGGGTTTAGCTTCAATCAGACCGCCAAGAAGTATACCTGGAATGCTGGCTTAGCGGTACAAAATACCGATAGGAAGAATGAAAACCTGAGCACAGGAAATAACATTAATCAGAATTTCTATAATCTGACACCAAGTGCGCAGTTTCGTTATACCTTCAGTAACAGTAAACGTCTGAGAATTAACTATCGTGGAAGAACGCAACAGCCTTCGATTTCGCAGATCCAACCTGTTTTGGATAACTCCAATACGCAAACCATTGCCATTGGTAATCCGGAGTTAAAGCCTTCTTTCACCAACAACCTGAGCATTTTTTATAATAACTTCGACTTCAAGAACTATCGTTCGCTGTTCGTCTTTGCGAACATCAATCAGACAGTCAATGCTTTTGGTAATAACAGCTCTATCATTACAGATGAAAATGACGAAAACTTTGGTAAAATCGCTGTTCGTCCGGTTAACGTTGACGGGGTTTATCAGGGTAACTTGTTCGGTAGCGTAGGACTTCCGATTATCCCTGGGAACAAGTTGAATCTGAACATCAACCTTGGTGGGGCTTATGCTAGAGGAGTAAACATTACCCGCGGGCTAGAGAACATCACCAATGATGTTAGTGTTACGAACGGTTACAAGCTTGTAGCAACTTTCGACAAGTTCGACTTTACGGCCGGAATCAATGGTTCCTTAAACCGTGCGACATATTCGGCGCAGCCTCAACAAAATACCACTTACTACACGTTAAATCCAACCTTGGATATCAGCTATGTGTTTCCGGGTAATATCCGCCTTGCGGCAGATGTGGACTACTTCCAGAATACGGGTCGTGGCGAAGCATTCGATACCAAGTTCACTTTGTTGAACGGTTATGTGAGCAAGCAGTTCTTTAAAAATCGTGGTACCTTCAAGTTAGCAGTAAATGATGCTTTGAACCAAAACAAAGGGATATTGAGAACAAGCAATGACAACACCATTACAGATTTAAACTTCAATGTACTTAAACGTTACTACATGCTTTCATTTACCTATTCGCTGAATAGAATGGGCGGTAAAAACATGGCACCGATGGATGCGCCGGGACGTCGTGGCCCGGGAGGCCCTGGCAGCGGTGGCAGAATGCGTATGTAACCATTAAAACTCTTAACAAAAAGCCACATCAATGTGGCTTTTTGCATTTATACCGGTATTGTAATATTCATAGTAGATGGTCGATTACACTGGCTTTATTTGGAATTATTATAGATAAAGGCTAAATTGCCCACTAATTCACGATATGAAACTATCACAATTAAACCCAGGACAAAGCGGTACAATAGTAGAGTTTACAGACTTGGAAATGTCTGTAAAATTGATTGAAATGGGCTGCCTTCCGGGAGAAGTTGTAGAAGTTGAGCGCATCGCACCGCTTGGCGATCCTATTGCCATTCGCGTTGCAGGATATCAACTTTGTTTACGCAAAACTGAAGCTTCAGTTATTATAATCGAATAGAATCTTGACGTCCACTATTAAAATTGCCTTAGTTGGTAATCCTAATACGGGAAAATCAACGTTATTCAACATACTCACTGGTTTAAACCAGAAGATTGGAAACTTTCCTGGTATAACCGTCGATAAAAAGCTAGGATATTGTAAGTTGCCTGGTGGCCAGCAGGCTGAAATCATAGATTTACCGGGAACCTATAGCTTGTATCCAAAGAGCCGCGATGAGCGTATTGCTTTTCAGGTACTCGCAGACAGCACTAATCCGAGTTATCCGGATATGGTGGTTGTCATTGCAGATGCGACCAATTTAAGACGTAATTTGCTGCTCTATACACAGGTTGCTGATCTTGGCTTGCCGGTGCTCCTTGCTTTGAACATGACAGACATGGCCCAGAAGGAGGGTATAGACATCAATGTCGATAAGCTTTCTGAGCGCTTAGGCGTGCAGGTTGTTCCGATATCTGCAAGAAGTAACCAGGGGATTGATAAGCTAAAGGCTGCCATGGCCAACACCAGCATGGCTACGCAATTACCGGGTGCCGACATGGATCACCTGGCGCCCGAAGCACTACAACACACACGAGAGTTACTAACTACCGATAATACCTACCTCTGCCTGCAGGTGCTGCACCAGCATGAACATTTGTCCATGTACACGGAAGTTGAGCACGAGGCGCTGGATGAAATTAAACGCACCAACAACTTTGACGCGAATAAGCTTCAAGCTGCAGAAACCATTGCCCGCTATCGCTATTTGAGCGGTGTACTCAGCGGCGTGGTGGTAGATACTGGTGCGACAAGGAAGTTCGCTTTCAGTGATAAAATTGATGCCGTGTTAACCAATCGGTTCTGGGGTTTCATCATCTTTTTCCTGATCTTATTCTTCATATTCAACGCGATATTCTCTTGGTCAACCTTCCCCATGGACCTTATTGAAGGTGGGTTTGGCTGGCTAACGGAGTGGGGACATGAACACCTGCCGGAAGGTATATTAACAGATCTTTTTCTGGATGGTATTCTTGCCGGATTGGGCGGTATCGTGATCTTTATTCCGCAAATCGCTATACTTTTTGCCTTCATCTCCATCCTGGAGGATACCGGGTATATGGCCAGGGTTACCTTCATGATGGATAAAATCATGCGGAAGTTTGGTTTAAGCGGTAAGTCCGTGGTCCCAATGATTGGTAGTCTGGCCTGTGCCGTACCATCAATCATGAGTGCCAGGAACATCGAGAACTGGAAGGACCGGATAATTACCATTATGGTTTCTCCTTTGGTGAGCTGTTCGGCACGTTTACCAGTTTATACCTTGCTAATCTCTCTAATCATTCCAGAGAAGATGATCTTTGGCTTCATCAATCTGCAGGGGCTTACACTTATGGGGATGTACCTGATCAGTATTGTTGCTGCTATTTTGGTTGCCTGGGTGATGAAGATTATCATCAAAGCAAAAGAGAAATCTTACTTCATCATGGAGCTTCCGGTTTATCGAATGCCGAGATGGAAGAACGTGATTTTCACCATGTACGAGAAATCAAGGACCTTCGTGTTTGAAGCTGGTAAGGTGATTATCGCCATATCTATTGTCCTTTGGGTGCTTGCTACCTATGGTCCACCGGAGCGTTTCGCAGCAATTGACCGTAAGTACGAGCAGATAGAAGCACAGAAGATAGAAACCGAAATTGCTACGCTGGAGCGTGACCGCTCCGCGGAAAAACTGGAAAACTCCTATGCGGGTATTCTTGGCCATGTGCTGGAACCCGTGATCAAACCGTTAGGTTTCGACTGGAAGATTGGTATTGCGCTGGTAACGTCCTTTGCGGCAAGGGAAGCTTTCGTAGGTACAATGGCCACCATCTACAGCGTAGAAGGCGGGGAGGAAGGAACAACCATCCGTAATAAAATGCTTGCTGCCCGCAATCCGGACACCGGCTTACCAGTATTTACCTTCGCCACAGGATTCTCCCTGATGTTGTTCTATGCTTTCGCCATGCAGTGTATGAGTACCGTTGCCGTGGTATTCAGGGAAACAAAAACCTGGCGCTGGCCCATCATTCAGATCGTGTACATGACGGCATTAGCCTACATTGCCAGCTTAATTGCGTATCAACTGTTGAAATAAACCTGGAGGAACATCAAGGTAAATCAAATGGCAGATAAAGTTGAGGTACTAGCGCGATAGATGCCGCCTTCGGCTGCGCCGATTATTGCGAAGTGGATCGACTATTTTCAATGCGAGTTCAAGATCTCCAAGACGCGTACAACTAAGCTTGGTGACTACCGTCACCCCTTTCGGGAAGCCGGACATAAGATCTCGGTGAACAATAACCTAAATGCTTATGCTTTCCTGGTTACGACGGTGCATGAGTTTGCACACCTGGTTACCTGGAATGATCATAAGAATAAGGTGAAACCGCACGGGTCAGAATGGAAAAGGAACTATCAAAAAATGATGAGTCCATTTCTCGATGCAAAGCTTTTTCCACAGGATATTGAACATGCGATAACAAACTACCTGCAAAACCCTGCAGCATCCAGCTGTACAGACTTAAACCTTTCCAGGGCTCTGCGTGCCTATGATAAACCGCACAAGTATGTACGCCTGGAAGAAATCCCTCAGGACACTATCTTTATCATCAAAGATGGCAGGAAGTTTAAGAAGGGACCGCGGCTAAGAAAGCGCTTCCGCTGTGTGCTGCTCAGCAATGGGCATGTTTACCTGTTCAATCCGCTTGCCGAGGTTGAAGTACTGCCAGAAGGCACATAGATGGCCTCCATGTTTTCCACCTTCCAGTTGAAGTTAATCTTGTTGTTTCTGAAGTGTGCCGGATCTCGCATCAGGCTATCCACAAATGCATCTGCAGCTTGCAGCTCGACCTGCGCAGTATAGCCATTTGGATTACTACTCTTTAAAGAAATAAAACTCGCATCCGGAAAGTGCGTGATCTTGTCGAATACCAATTCGAAATCATTCCGCCGCTGTAGTGCATCATGCAGTTGTTCAACAGCAGCTTTATAATCTTCTACAGGGCCAGTGCCGGTCGGCTCAAAGGCGGCCGTGTTTAGCTCAGCAACACTGTTTGCTACCTTACTTTCTCTTTTGAAAACTGTGTAATTGCGCAGGTAGTTGCGACTTTCTTCATAGGACTGTTCTTTGCCTTCCATGTGCTGCGCGCTTGTGGTAACCAGTATTAAACTATCGTTTTTAAAATAATACCTTTTACTCGACTCCAGCATTGAAGGTAATGCCTGTTGGTGTGCGATCAACACCTGATCGCCATGGTCATTGAAATAATGTTCTACAAAGAAGTTCTCCTGCCCTCGTTTATATACCAGGCTGGACAACTTCTTCAGATTATTCTTACCATGTTCAATGTCTTCAGCAAATGCGATTACACCCTGTTCATCCAGCCCTGTAGCAGACGATTGGTTGATCAATCCCGCTTGGGGGTGCTTAGGCTTCTGCTGGCAGCTGCCTAATACCAAAAGCACGCAGATCAGACTGTAAAGATTTGTTTTGAAGTTCATTGCTAATTTATGCTATTTATATTTCGACCATTACAGGTTCTACTCTTTACCCTTGTTCTGCTCGTCCCAGAGTTTCGCAAAAGATTTGGGTGCAACCTCAGGCCTTGAACGATGCTTACCCCATATATTACGGAACAAGTTTTTAAGGAAGAAGTTCTTGATTTTTCCGCCAACCATATCCATACGACTTCTTTTAGCCATACCGGTCTGCCAGGCTTTCCAACCCAGATCTTCAGATTTGCTGTTGTCATGTTCTGCAGTGGCATCCCTGCGGTTCAGTAGCAGCATCTTGTGAATGTCTATTTTTACCGGGCAAACTTCAGAACATTTACCACATAGGGTAGAAGCATAACTCAGGTGCTTAAACTCCTTCATACCCTGCATGTGCGGGGTAATCAAGGATCCGATCGGCCCACTGTAGGTCGTTTCATAAGTATGACCACCCACGTTTTTGTACACCGGACAAGCGTTTAAACAGGCGCCACAGCGAATGCAATATAAGCCCTGACGCTGGTCTTTCTGAGCCAGCAGATTGGTCCTGCCGTTATCCAGTAAAATTACATACATCTCCTCCGGACCATCAGTTTCATCTGCCTGACGCGGACCGCTGATCATGCTGTTGTATACCGTAAGATTCTGACCGGTACCATGACTGGCGAGCAATGGCCAGAAAAGGTCCAGATCTGCCATAGAAGGAATGATCTTCTCAATGCCAGCGATAGCGATGTGAATCTTAGGAAAGGTCGTACAGAGCCTTGCGTTGCCCTCATTTTCGGTAAGCGCAATACTACCTGTATCCGCAACCAGGAAATTGGCACCCGAAATACCCACATCTGCTTTGAGGTACTTTTCCCTCAGCAGCTCCCGAGCTTTCTGTGTAAGCTGTGCCGGCGTAGCATCAATGGGGGTACCGAATTTATCATGAAAGAGCTTGGCAATTTCTTCCTTGCTCAGGTGCATGGCCGGGGTAACAATATGATATGGTGGCTGCCCCAGTAACTGCACGATATACTCGCCCAGGTCACTTTCCAGCGATTCGATGTCGTTTTTCTCCAGGAAGTCGTTCAGGTGCAACTCTTCCGTAGTCATGGATTTTGATTTGATCACAGTCTTACCGCCAGCTTTGCGGATGATATTCAGAATCTCCCGCCGGGCTTCTTCCGCATCGTTGGCCCAAATGACCTTCCCACCCCGCTTCTGAAAGTTTGTTTCAAATTCAGGAAGGAACTTATCCAAATTCTCCATCACACGCCATTTAATGACATGTGCTTTCTTCTTAGACTGCTCCAGGTTTTCAAACTTTGATAACCCTCTTTCTACGGCTACGTTGTACTTGCCTATATTATGATTGATGGTTTTCCTGTGGTCTAAGTCAAACACTTTCTCGTCCGACTTCTCCAAAAACGCTTCAGCACTTTTCGTCATGTTCAAATATAAATATATATCAAGAGATTCGGCATTAATTAGCCGGTCTGCTCTATAACAAAAAAACCTGCCTTTAAGGGGCAGGTTTCTATAACGTTTATTAATACACTTATCGTGCAGGTGTAGTATCAGTTTTATCTACAACCGGTCTTGTAGCTCTATTTGCCAATTCCCAGGCAGTGTAATATGCAAGTTGTGCACGTTTTGCCAGGAGTGGGAAGTTGATTTTGCCGATCTCATCACTTGCCTTGTGGTAATCCTCATGTACACCGTTGAAGTAGAAAATGATTGGAATACCGTGCTTAGCAAAGTTATAGTGGTCAGAACGGTAGTAGATACGCTCGGTATCATTCGGATCATCAAACTTGTAATCCAAGTGCAACTTGGTGTAAGTTTTATTAGCAGTTTCGCTGATCTGACGTAATTCAGTACTTAGTTTATCAGAACCGATCACGTAAACATAGTTTGTAGAATCTGGTCTGGTCTGGTATTCAGTACCTGTACGACCAATCATGTCGATGTTTAAATCTGCGATGGTGTTCTTCAATGGGAAAACTGGATTTTCAGAGTACCAGTCAGAACCCAAAAGGCCTTTTTCTTCACCCACTACGGTCATGAACAAAATACTTCTTTTCGGACCTTTACCCGCTTTTTTAGCTTTAGCAAAAGCTTCTGCCATCATGATTACGCCGGTAGTTCCAGAACCATCATCATCAGCACCGTTGAATACTTTATCATCACCGGAAGCGGTTAAACCTTCGTGATCATAGTGCGCTGAGATTACCAGAATTTCAGACTTTAATTTAGGGTCAGAACCTTCAAGGAAGCCAAGCACGTTTTCTGCACGCACCTTTTCTTCTTTTTTCATTGCACTTGCAGAAACATCAGCTTTAATCACTCTGGTAGCTGGCTTTCCTGCAGAAGTGATCTGCTGTTGTAAAGCATCTACAGTAAGTCCCGAAGCTTTAAGAATCTGGTTAGCAGTAGCTGTATTTACGCTAACCACGTTAGGTAATTTCTGGTTCTGCATACGCTCCACATTTGCAGCTTTCAATAACACCATCTGACCAGAACCAGCATATCTTGCTTTCATTTCCGGGCTGATGTTATCCAATGCCGGGTCAATCAGAATAATGCCGGCAGCATTGTTATCCATCAGGTAGCTCAACTTCGCCTGACGCTCTGCCATTGCTTTGCGCATTGCGGCACGGTCAGCCGGGGCAGCAGCAGCTTTCTGGGTCGGATCGCCAGAAGCGAAGATCATCACCACTTTGCCACTTACATTCTGACCTGCATAGTCATTGTATTCACCTTTGTTCAGGCCGTAACCTGCAAAAAGTACCTCAGAAGCATTGAAAGTAAAGCCTTTCAGGCCCACATTGTTTGGCTGAATAACGAAGTCTTTCATGGATTCCAATGGCGTACCATTGAGGGTAAACACCGTTTGGGAAAGGCTGTATGTTGCCAATCCAACTGGTTGGAAGTAGCTGCCATTCACTGGAGCGGTTAAACCTAAGCTCTTAAACTGTGTGCGGATATAGTCAGCTGCCATCCAGGCGCCTTTTTTACCAGTCTCGCGGCCTTCATATTCGTCTGAAGCCAATACGGATAAATGCTTGTATGCATTATCTTTTGAAATGCTTTGGCTAAATTTTATTGCGGTTTTATCCTGCGCACAGGCCCCAAAACCAAGCAATAAAGCCAAGCTAGTGTAAACAATCTGTTTTCTCATTTATTTGTGTTTGTAGTTCTTTTGATCAAGCTAACCCAGCTATTGAATGCCAGGTCGAGCTTTTGGTGTTTTATCTAACAAGCAATCTTCTCTACGCGGTCCCCATGTCTGCCGCCCTCAAAAGCGGTATTCAGAAAAGTCTGCACCATTTCCTTTGCCAGGTCTTCCGAAACAAATCTTGCCGGTACACAAATCACGTTGGCGTTGTTGTGTTGTCTGGCAAGTGCTGCAATTTCCTTCGCCCAGCAAATCGCTGCACGAATCTGTTGGTGTTTGTTCGCGGTGATGGCCACGCCGTTGGCACTGCCACATACCAACACGCCAAAATCCGAAGCGTTGCTTTCAACGGCTTCCGCTACGGGATGTGCAAAGTCCGGATAGTCTACAGAAGCCGCGGAATGGGTACCATAATCCTTAACCTCATAGGCCAGACCGGTAAGCATTTCTTTAAGCATTTCCTTGTATTCAAATCCTGCGTGATCCGCACCGATGGCAATCTTAGTTGTAGAAGACATTTTCAAATCTAATTAGAATATAACAGATGGGTCGTAAAATATTTGTTAGACATTCGGGGTTGTCGTTCCGAAGATTTCTTTGTTCTTCTTTTTCTCAATGGCTGCGGAGATGTAAATACTAAGCTCATAAAGCAGGAACAATGGTGCTGCAACAATAAGCATGGTATATGGATCTGCGGTTGGCGTAACCACGGCTGCAACGATCAGGATCAATACCGTAGCATATCTTCTGCTTGCACGCATGAAAGCAGGTGTCATCACACCCAGCTTAGAGAGGATGTAAATGATCACAGGCAGCTGGAAAATCACGCCAGCACCCAAGGTCAGGGTCATTACGGAAGACAAATAAGAATCAATGGTGAACGTGTTTTCAATATC
The DNA here is from genome assembly GCA_002333205.1 of Pedobacter sp. UBA2067. Classification (GTDB taxonomy): domain Bacteria; phylum Bacteroidota; class Bacteroidia; order Sphingobacteriales; family Sphingobacteriaceae; genus Pedobacter. The sequence continues at coordinate 11,518 of DDAD01000133.1, read as the reverse complement.
CGGACTCACCGTGAAGTTTGTCAGGAAGTTGATGGACAGCGGGCAGATGATATAATACCCGAACATAATGCCCAGGAAGAACAGACTGGATGCGAATATCACGAAACCACTAGCGGATTTACGCTCATGTTCATGTAACGCTGGTTTCACGAACAACCAGATCTCGAATAACAAGTAGGGGATGCCCAGAATAATACCAACCATCACACAGGAGTTCAGCTGTAAGGTAAACTGACCTGCCATTTCCGTGTTGATAATCTTAGCATCTATTTTGGTAATGCAAAACTCCGGACCTATGGAAGGGAATTTAGCTACCAGCTCACACATCATGCGATAGGTCCAGAAATTGGCATTTTTGGGACCCATGATGATTTCATTGAATATAAAATCTGTAAAATAGAACGCACCGATTGTAAGTACCAACACCACCGCCACTACGCGTAACAGGTGTTTTCTTAGAACATCGATATGGTCAAAGAAAGACATCTCAGCTTCCAGCGTCTTGCCTTTCTCCTTTATAGAATCTATTAGTTTTTGCGTCTTATTTTCACTCATGTAGGTAACTTGAAAAACAAAAATACCATTCTAATCGAGATTTAGAATGGTATTTACGTTTAATTATAATCAATAGTTTGTCTATTCAGAAAATTGAAAAGTTTCCATGAACTTGGTGGTAAAGTTACCTGCACGGAAGTTCGGATCTTTCATCAGTTTCAGGTGAAAAGGAATTGTTGTTTTAACCCCTTCAATCACAAACTCACTTAAAGCACGCTCCATGGTGCTGATGGCTTCTTCCCTGGTCTGTGCAACACAGATTAGTTTAGCAATCATGGAATCGTAGTTAGGTGGAATCTGGTAACCTGCATATACATGTGTATCTACACGTACCCCATGTCCACCCGGAGAGTGGAAGTTGGTGATTTTACCTGGTGATGGGCGGAAGTTGTTAAACGGATCTTCCGCATTGATCCTGCATTCAATAGCATGCATATCCGGATGGTAGTTTTTACCACTGATTGGAACACCAGCTGCAACTTTGATCTGCTCTTTAATCAAGTCGTAGTTGATTACCTCTTCTGTAACCGGATGCTCTACCTGAATACGGGTATTCATCTCCATGAAATAGAAGTTACGGTGTTTGTCAACCAGGAACTCAATGGTACCTGCGCCTTCGTATCCTACAGCAACAGCACCTTTAATGGCTGCTTCACCCATTCTTTCACGCAGTTCAGGTGTCATGAAAGGAGATGGTGCCTCTTCAACAAGCTTTTGGTGGCGACGTTGAATAGAGCAATCTCTTTCAGAAAGGTGACAAGCTTTTCCATATTGATCTCCGATAATCTGGATCTCAATGTGACGTGGATCTTCAATGTATTTCTCCAGATAAAGTCCGTCGTTACCGAAAGCTGCACCAGACTCTTGTCTTGCGCTGTCCCAGGCATTCTCAAACTCTTCATCCTTCCATACCACGCGCATTCCGCGGCCACCACCACCAGCAGTAGCTTTCAGAATCACTGGGTAGCCCATTTCATTTGCAATGGCAATACCTTCTTTAACGCTTTCCAAAAGTCCCTCAGAACCCGGAATGGTTGGTACACCCGCTTTTTTCATGGTTTCCTTGGCCGAAGCTTTATCGCCCATGGAGTTGATTTGCTCAGGTGTTGCACCAATAAATTTAATCCCGTAATCACGGCAAACAGAAGAGAACTTCGCATTTTCAGACAGGAAACCATAACCAGGGTGGATTGCATCCGCATTGGTTAGTTCAGCTGCTGAAATAATATTTGGAATACTTAAGTAAGAATCTTTACTCGGAGGTGGACCGATGCATACCGCTTCATCAGCGAACCTGACATGTAAGCTTTCTCTGTCCGCAGTTGAATATACAGCAACGGTTTTAATGCCCATTTCTTTACAGGTACGAATGATTCGCAAAGCGATTTCGCCCCTGTTGGCAATTAGTATTTTTTTAAACATAGAATGGTTAAGATGATAAGATTGCTGTTAAGCAAAATTACATAGGTTCAACTAAAAATAACGGTTGGTCATATTCTACTGGCGATGCATTCTCTACCAATACTTTAACAATTCTACCAGACACTTCACTTTCAATCTCGTTGAATAACTTCATTGCTTCAATAATGCAGATGATTTTTCCGCTGCTCACTTCATCACCAACATTAACAAAAGATGCTTTATCCGGGCTTGAAGAACGGTAGAACGTACCAATCATCGGAGACTTAATGGTAATGTATTTAGATGCATCTGCTGCTTCTTTAGACTCTGCTGGAGTTGTAACCGGCTGTGGCGCTGGCGCAGGTGCTGCTGGCAATACTGCTGCTGCAGGCGCTGGTGCTGGAACAGTCGTGTTGATCACCGTTGGCGTCTGGTTGGTTTTAATCGTGATTTTGAAGTTTTCCTGCTCAATAGCAACTTCATTTACGCCAGAACGAGAAACAAATTTAATGAGTTCCTGAATTTGTTTTATATCCATTTTCTAGATGTTATTTTTTTTGAAAAATTATGTCTTAGAACAAACTAAGTTAAGATTAATTATGGTATTAAATTAATATGCCCACTTTAAGTAAACGGATCCCCAGGTAAACCCACCGCCAAAAGCAGCTAGTATCAGGGTGTCACCTTTTTTAAGCTGGCTTTCCCATTCCCATAAACATAAAGGTATGGTACCATTGGTTGTGTTGCCATAACGGTCGATGTTCACCATCACTTTTTCACTGCCTACGCCCATGCGGGATGAGGTTGCGTCAATAATTCTTTTATTTGCCTGATGCGGTACCAGCCAGGTTACATCATCAGCGGTCAGGCCATTTCTGTCCATGATCTCTGCAGCAACATTAGCCATATTGGTCACCGCGNNGCATCCACCGTCTCATGCGATGCTGGTCTTGCCGAGCCACCTGCTTTTTGATGCAGGTAAGGCATACCATTACCGTCACTTTTTAAGATAGAATCCATCACGCCATTACCTTCTTCGTTCGGCTCCAACAACACCGCACCACAGCCATCACCAAAAATGATGCATGTTGTACGATCCTTGTAGTTTACGATAGAAGACATCTTATCACCACCAACAACCAATACTTTCTGATGTTTTCCGGCTTCGATAAATTGTGTAGCTGTAGAAAGTCCGTAAATAAATCCGGAGCAAGCAGCATTAAGGTCGTAACCCCAGGCGTTCTTCGCGCCAATTTTTGCGCCTAATATATTTGCAGATGCAGGGAAGGGCAGATCTGGTGTAGTGGTGCAGAAGATGATCAAATCGATCTCCTCTGCAGAAATGCCTCTTTTTTCCAATAAACCATTAACGGCATGAACCGCCATGTCGGAAACACCCAGCCCTTCACCTTTTAATATTCTTCGCTCTTTAATACCCGTTCTAGATACAATCCATTCGTCGGTTGTTTCAACGATGGATTCAAGTTCCTTATTTGTTAAAATATAATCAGGAACATAACCATGTACTGCGGTAATTGCAGCGTGAATTTTATTCATTTTAATGTTTTTATTTGAACGCAGCTTGTATCTTTTCGACCAAGCCGGTCGCAATCATATCTCTAGATTGCATGATCATGTTTTTTACAGCAAGAGGGCTGGAAATTCCATGGCCGATGATTACAGGCGCATTAACACCCAAAACAGGGCTGCCACCGTAGTTTTCATAATTAAAGCGGTCAAAAAACTCGTCCTTTATGCCTTTTTTCAAGGTAACGATATAGAAAGATTCAGCAAGCTTTAACAAAACATTCCCCGTAAATCCATCGCAAACAATAACATCTGCTTTATCATTAAAAAGATCACGTCCTTCAACGTTGCCAACAAACTGGAACAGACAGGTGTCTTTCATCAACGGGAAAGTTGCCAGGCTTAACATGTTTCCTTTCTCATCTTCCTCGCCAATATTCATTAAGGCAACTTTGGGATTGTTAATCTGCATAACGTGTTCGGCATACAGGCTACCTAAAGCACCAAATTGTAGTAGGGTGTCGGGTTTGCAATCTGCATTAGCGCCTACGTCGAGCATTACGCCCACGCCGCCGCTGAGTTTTGGAACATGCGTACATAAACAAGGGCGGATGATGCCGGGAACGGTTTTTACACTAAAAACAGCACCAACAAGCATAGCACCAGAGTTACCTGCACTTGCAAATGAATCGAGTTTACCTTCTTTTAATAGATTATAGCCAACGGCTATGCTGGAGTTAGGCTTTTGGAATATAGCCTTGGTGGGGTGTTCGCCCATACCAATCACTTCGTCGGTATGAACATATTCGAATTTATCCGGATCGAAGCCGGCTTCAACGATTAGGGGCTTGAACTGCGCAGTGTCACCAATCAGAACCAGTTGTTCATCCGGAGACAGTAATTCATGGGCAGCTATTGCTCCCAAAACATTTGCTTTGGGAGCATAGTCTCCACCCATTATATCGAGACCTATTTTCATAGTAAAAATCAGTATGTGTTAAGCAGCATTATTGCGCCAATTAAAAGGGTCTAAGTTAAACTTAAAGCCTGTTAAAACACAAACTATTTTTTAAGAAAATTACCCTATAGAGGTGTTTTCAATAACCAATTTACCGTTGTAGTATAAGTTACCATCAACGTTGTATGCATGGTGAGGTACATGTATCGCACCAGTAGTTTGACAAGTAGCTAAAGAAGGCGCTACTGCTTTATAGTGGGTTCTTCTTTTGTCTCTTCTACTCTTAGAGATCTTGCGTTTTGGATGTGCCATTGCTTTTTATTTAATTATTATTTTAATTTTTTTAAGGCTTCCCACCGTGGGTCGTCAACTGTTTTCTCTTCTTCTGCTTGATTACTTATCGAAAGCTTGTTTAACCGTTCAATCATCTCCTGGTCGCACTGCACTCCCGTACCGTTCTCTTCACAAATTTTTATATATGGAACCGAAACTGTGATGAATTCATAAATCATTGTTGAAACATCAATTTCGCTTTCATTTCTATTTAGCATAATGATCTCCAGATCATCACTCTCTAAATTGTCCTCCGCAAACTTTACAATCTGGCGCTCCTTAACGTCAATAGGAGCATCAAATTCCGATAAACATTTGTCACAATCCAATTCAATGGTTCCAAAAATATGGAACTGAAGAATCAGCATGGTTTCCTGCTTATCCAATTCAAGCTCCACCTTTAAGTTCCCTTTTTTTACTAAAGAGTACTCAAAAGCGTCAAAAAAGCTGTTATCAATTTCATATTCAAATTGATGTTTGCCAATTTTTAAGCCTGTGAAGGGGATTGAAAATTGTTTTAGCGGTTTCAATTTTACTTAAATTTTAGCCCGCAAATGTATGAATAATTTTGTTAGATAAAAACTAATGTGTGTTAAATAACAAACTATTTAGAAATATTTAAGGTCCTAATTGCCATCGTCTTTGATGTCTGCAGCTGTTTCAATCAGTCGGCCACCCGGACGTAAACGGTTGTCAAACAAGTTCTGCTGCTCCCGTCTGCTTTTCACAATGTGGATAGCCGAAAACAATGCCTCCGTAAATGAAGATGGGTCTGCCACATTCTTGCCCGCAATGTCATAACCGGTGCCATGGTCGGGTGAGGTGCGCACAAACTTCAGTCCTGCGGTAAAGTTCAGGCCAGTGCCGAAAGCAATGGTCTTAAACGGAATCAAACCTTGATCATGGTACATGCCCAACACCGCATCAAACTGCTTATAGGTTCCATTACCGAAGAAACCATCAGCGGCATACGGTCCAAAACAGATCACACCTTTATCAAAGGCTGCCTGAATGGCCGGTGCAATAATCTCCTGATCTTCTTTGCCCAATAAACCATTGTCTCCGGCATGTGGATTCAATCCCAATACAGCAATCTTTGGTTTCTCGATCCAGAAATCCTTCTTCAAGCTGTCGTTCATCATGGTCAGTTTGCGGATAATTTTTTCCGCAGTGATCTGCGAGGAAACTGCGCTTACCGGGATATGTCCGGTAACTACACCTACACGCAGGTTTTCACTTACCATAAACATCAGTACATCCGAACTGCCGCTTTTCTGCTGCAGGTATTCAGTATGGCCAGGAAAATTAAAGGTTTCCGACTGGATGTTATGTTTATTGATCGGCGCCGTAACCAGTGCATCTATTTCACCGCTGGTCAGGTCTNNAATAAAGCATATTTCCCACCCGTTGGAGTAGATTGTCCGAGCTCGATTTTTACATCTTCTTCCCAGCAATTGATCAGGTTTACCCGCTTAGGATTTGCCGCTGCGGCGTTTGAAATAACGTTGAAGGTTAAATCGCCCAAGCGCAAAGCCTTGCGGTGGAAGGAGGTCACCTTAGTATGCCCATATACAATTGGAGTGCAGTAGTTCAGAATTCCAGGCTCTATAAGTGTCTTCAAAATCACTTCCAACCCAATACCATTTATATCACCTATGCTTATTCCTATTTTTACTTTCTCACTCATTGTAATGCTTTAGAATTTAGCGCAAATTACAGAATTTGGCTTAATCTTACGATGATACTGGCAAAACTTTAGTTATTTTGCGGTTTAATCAGGAGATATGAGTTTGGTAAAGGCAAAGAAACATTTAGGGCAACATTTTTTAACCGATAAAAAGATTGCCGCTAAGATTGTTGAGGGCTTAAATCATACAGATCAATATAATAAGGTGCTTGAAGTTGGTCCCGGAATGGGGATCCTGTCAGATATCCTGCTGGAGAAGGAAAACTTTGAAACTTACCTGATCGATATCGACCGTGAGTCTTACCAGTTCCTTCAGGAGAAATACCCGCAGCTTGGCGACCGTCTGATTCTTGGAGATTTCCTCGCCCTAGACCTTCGAACAATCTTCCCGGAAAAGTTTGCCATCATTGGGAACTTCCCATATAACATCTCTTCACAAATTCTTTTTAAAGTGCTGGAACACCGCGACAACGTCGTTGAGATGGTCGGGATGTTTCAGAAGGAAGTAGCAGAACGTTGTGCTTCGAAAAGCGGCACCAAAGAATACGGTATCTTAAGTGTGCTGATCCAGGCATATTATAATATAGATTACCTGTTCACCGTAAAACCGGGAACATTTAATCCACCACCAAAAGTAAACTCCGGTGTGATCCGCCTGAGCCGCAATAATGTTGCGGAGCTGCCATGTGACGAGAAACTCTTCTGGAGAGTTGTCAAAGCGGGATTCAATCAGCGCCGGAAGACATTACGCAATGCACTTTCAGGCACCATTCCAAAAGAGAAAATGGATGATCATGCCTTTTTTGATAAAAGAGCAGAGCAACTCAGTGTGGCCGACTTCATCAGCCTCACCCAACATTTAACCATGCTAAATCAATAAGTAATGAAAGGAAAGATTCTAATTGTCGACGATCTGCATCCGGTGTTCAAAGAACGCGCAACTGCTCTGGGTTTCGAAGTAGATGATCTCCCAAACATTACCCGCCAGGAAACCCTGGGTACCATAGGCAACTATATTGGCATTGCCGTACGTACCAAGTTCAGAATTGATGCGGAGCTGTTTGATGCGGCACCAAACCTAAAGTTCGTTGCAAGGGCAGGGGCAGGTCTGGATAATATCGACGAGGCTTATGCCACTGCACGTAACATCAAGCTCATCAATGCACCCGAAGGTAACTGCGATGCGGTAGGGGAGCATGCCATAGGTATGCTGCTCAGCCTGGCCAACAACTTCCGCCAAGCAGATATGCAGGTGCGTACAGGTACCTGGGACCGTGAAGGTAACCGCGGCTGGGAGCTGAAAGGTAAAACGGTAGGTATTATCGGATACGGTTTTATGGGCAGCAGCTTTGCCAGAAAGCTTTCAGGTTTTGGCGTAAAGGTGATTGCTTATGATAAATACAAAACTGGTTTCTCCGATGCGTATGCCACTGAAGTAAGCATGGAAGAGATTGTTAAACACAGTGACGTGTTAAGCTTGCATATTCCGCTAACTGCAGAAACACGGCAGCTTGTAGATGATGAATACTTCTTTCATTTTAAAAAGCCAATTTTCTTCATCAGCACAGCAAGGGGAGAAGTAACCAATACGCAGGCAGTACTGAATGCCATTCAAAGCGGAAAGATCATGGGCGCCGGACTCGATGTGCTGGAGGTGGAGAAATTCCCTAAACTGGCCGAGCAGAGCTGGTATCAGGAACTTGTGAATTCCGGCAAGGTGTTGTTGACGCCGCATATAGCGGGCTGGACCTTTGATTCTTATCGTAAGATATCGGAAGTACTGGCGGATAAACTTGCAGCACTCCCGATACTGTAATTTTATTTTTTCCAGGTATTATCTGCTGGTGTAGCATCCATAAACAGACCGCCTTCAACGCTTATCGATTTCAAATTTGCAGCGCCGTTAACGGTAATGCTTGCCGCTTTCATGTTGTTCTTCCAGATGGCAGGAGTTTTATGAACTACAGTTTCCTTGCCATCTTCAAAGCGTAAAATTATGTCGAAGGGCACGGCAAAGCCGCCTACATTCTTCAGATCTATGTTATAGCTGTTCCCCTTTATGGAAACTTTCTCAATCGCCAGATCTATATAGTTATTGCTGAAGAACCAGTTGTTCCAGTACCAGTTCAGGTCTTGTTTCAACGCATCATTGAAGCTGTTGAAGAAGTCCCAAGGCAATGGGTGTTTTCCATTCCAACGTGCCATATACTCATGCAAGGCTTTCATGAACTGCGCTTCACCAAGCATGTCCCTTAATCCGAGATACGCTAGTGATGGTTTCACATAAGCATTGTTGCCATATCCAGAACCCGATACCTGTGTACCCAGGCTTATGATTGGCTGATCTTCTTCTGCTGAAGGATCTATAATCCAGCGTTTCACCCGAAATCCTTTGTACAAACTGTCTGCTGCTGCTTTACCAAACTGGTGTGTGTTGATGAAGTATTCCATGGTTGTTACCCAACCTTCATCCATGAAAGGGTAATTGGTTTCATTTGTTCCCATGTAAAATGGAAAGTAGGTGTGTGCAATCTCATGGTTCAGTACAAATTGGGAGAACTGCAGATCAGGCGTTGAGGTGTCGTTGATCATCATTGGGAACTCCATATCTGCATAACCTTGGAAAGCGGTCATTTTCGAATAAGGATAAGGCACCGCTGGCATTTGATTGGAGAAGAAATCCAGGGCCTGCTGAGTCCACTTCGCCGCATGTGGAAAATCTTTAGCTTTCGAGTCATATGCGGCCTGCACACTGGCTCTTCTTGCCGTTTTCTTATCTACAACCACACTACCAGCATCCCATACATAATGATTGCTCAGGGCGAAGGTGACATCGGTAATGTTATTCACCGCAAACTTCCAGGTGTTCCATTCCTGCTGTTTGGTCACCTGGCCTTTTTTCATTTCCTCCGCAGAGGCAATGTTCGTGATCTCGTTAGAGGCATAAGAGCGCGTCAGCTTTGCTGCAAATGCTGGTTGCAATACTTCATTCGGATTTAGCAGGTCGCCGGTGCCCCATACCACATAGTTCTTCGGCACTTTAACGGCAAACTTGTAATCGTTAAAATCATTGTAAAACTCGTTACGACCAAGGTGTGGTAGCCAGTCCCAGCCATCAGCATCATCGTAAACAGATATGCGAGGGTAAGCGTAGGCCACGAAGAAGGTGGTGCTGTCTATCTGGCCTTCTCGGCCGCTTTCTTTTGATATCGGATAACTCCAGCCAATGGCAAAGTTGGCTGACTGCCCCGGAAGTAGTGGTTTCTTCAATGCAACACTGGCTACGGTACCCCAGTTTTTACTGTCCACCGGAATGGCTTCGCCATCCACCGAAAAGTTGTTGATGACCAATCCGGAGGTCAAAAAATCTTTACTGGCATAGTTTGCACGCGGTGCTTCAGTTTTATGTACGTTGTTTACAAAACGGACCATCACCCGCTTTAAAGTATCCTTACTGTTGTTGGTGTATGCGATGGTCTCGTTTCCGTCGACCATCCGCGTTTGCGGCGTTACCTTGATGGTCATGTCGTATTTACCACGATTTTGCCAATAGCCTTTTGCCGGGCGACCGTCCATTGATCTGGTGCCTGCCTGGTAGGCGTTCTTGATGTTTCTTGGCATATAAAGCTCCTGGGCCTTCAGCTCGGTAAGTCCGAGTAAACACAAGGCGATGAGCGAGATGCTTTTTAACTGCATGGGATTTTAAGATGTTTATTAATATTGAAAGGCAGCTAACTTACATAAAATAATAAAATATCAGTACAACACGCGTTTGGGGCTTGCTTTGGGTCAAACGCACACCAAACGCACACCAAACCCAGACCGAACGCACACCAGAGGCACATGGCGTGTGCGTTTGGTCTGGGTTTGGTGTGCGTTTGNNTTCTGATCTGTGCTTGAACTCTGTTTGACCTTGACCTTTCCTGCCGCTGTACATTCTCCGGTGACTTCGACTTCGGGAAAATTATTTGCATTTGTAAATACAGGCTGTTATCTTCGTTTTCATTGAAGCAAGACTATGTAGGCGAAGAGCCGATGTAGTCTTGTTTCTTTTTTATAGGAATCATAAAATAAATTGAGCTATGACAGAGGTTACTTATTATACCCAAGATGGTTTAGATAAACTAAAGCAGGAATTACAGTATTTGAAGACGAAGGGGAGGCAGATGATATCTAAGCAAATAGCTGAAGCACGAGATAAAGGTGACCTTTCCGAGAACGCAGAATATGATGCAGCGAAGGAAGCACAAGGTCTTCACGAAGCGAAAATCGCAAAGTTGGAAGGTACGCTTGCCAGTGCCCGTCTTATCGATGAGTCTAAATTAGACACCTCGAAGGTACTTGCCCTATCAATTGTAAAGATCAAGAATGTTAAAAACGGCGCAACCATGACCTATCAATTGGTGGCGGAAACAGAGGCAGACCTGAAAACCGGAAAGATCTCCGTGAAATCACCGATTGCACAAGGCTTGTTAGGCAAATCTGTTGGTGATAAAGCAGAAATCCAGGTTCCTGCAGGTAAAATGGAATTTGAAATATTAGAAATCAGCAGGTAAACAAACATATATGGCAACCATCTTTTCAAAAATCGTAGACGGCGAAATCCCCGCACATGTTGTTGCAGAAACAACAGAATTCCTGGCATTTCTAGACATCAACCCTTTAACAATGGGGCATGTACTGGTTATTCCTAAGAAAGAAATTGATTACATTTTTGATATGGACGAGGAAAGCTATTTCGGCTTAACCTTGTTTGCCAAGATTGTAGCTGGTGGCATTAAGAAAGCATTTCCTTGTATTAAGGTCGGTATGGCGGTTATTGGGCTGGAAGTGCCACATACGCACATTCACCTTATTCCAATGAATTATGTGAGTGATATGAACTTTAGCAAGCCGAAGCTTAACCCTACAGAAGAGGAGCTGGCAGAGGCGGCACAGAAGATTAAAGCAGCGTTGACGTTGTAATAGTTTTCTAAAGCAGATAAGAAAAGCGGCTGATCAGCTATCTGATCAGGCGCTTTTCTTATTATAGGCGCTTTTACAAATTGAAGCTGATC
>DDAD01000022.1:4432-5055 GCA_002333205.1 Pedobacter sp. UBA2067 | reverse complement strand
AGGATGTCCATTTTGATACATGGGCAAGATTGCCAGTACACCAGGTTCAAGCTCAACAGAGGCAGCGGCCTCAGTCTTCAGTATTTCGATGTATTCCTCGAGGTACTCCGGAAACACCTCAATTTCAGCAATGCGCAGCATCATGTGTTCATTCGTTCCGGCTTTATCTGAGTTTACTTGTGCGCTGGTTGTTTTAAAACTAACCATCAGCAGTAGCAGAACTATGAACTTTATAATCTTGTATTTTTCCATGGTTTTAGGGGTTTGCCATTATTAATTCAAAGTAACGGTTGTCACAGAGCGTGGCGCCAACCTGAAGGTTCCACCGAATTTCTGCGCAGCAGATGGCTTTAGATTATCCTTTACATCAGCTGTAGTCACGTAAGTACGGTAGCTTTTAATCCCTTTAAAATTCTTTAACTCCGGCCGGATCGTCCTTGGCTGATCCGTGTAGTTTACCAGTACCATAACCAGCTTATCAGCTCCGCCACTGAAAGCAGAAACCATTACATCCTGAGCAACTTCAACTGCATCACGTCCATCATTCCTGCTCGTCGTTAGACGCGTCATACCAGGGCGCACGAACAGACTGTAGTTCCCCATAGCCCAAAGATTTTTGGTGA
>DDAD01000022.1:0-4420 GCA_002333205.1 Pedobacter sp. UBA2067 | reverse complement strand
GCGTGTGTCCCATTCAGCACTGCCAGGTTCCCACACATTCCAAAGCTGCCATGCTGCAGCATTACCAACCGTGAGGTCCTGATTGATGACTTTTGCTAGAAACAATGCACAATCCATCTGCGTACGTTTTGCTTTCGTCCCCTCTCTAAATCCATCGCCTAACATGGAGTATTCCGACTGCCAGTATTCAAGTCCATATTTGGCTGCAGTGTCTGCTAAATGCTTGCGCACCTCCACCATACTACTGTCTCCATTATCCGTAAAGTAGCTATGGCCCGCAATTATGCGCGGTACATGTTTGACGTTTTGAAGATTGTATTTACTTTGCTCGCCGAAGAACTCCTGAATCTGGTTGGAAGCAGCAGATGTTCCGCTGTACAGGTAGGTAAGCATGCCTGCCTCCGGGGTCAGGATCTGCGTGCTCAGCTGTTTCTCTTGTAAGGAGGCATCCAGGGCACCTACAACTTTATGTATATCGGCATTGCTCCAGGGACTACCTTCCTGGCTTGCCTCACCAGGCTTGTTCGACCAGTCCCATTGCGGTTCATTTACAGGACTGATGTATTTGAAATGTAGCCCCTCCTGATCGAAGTGTTTGAGCACTTCCGTTAGAAAATCAGCATAGTCGTCATACTTGTCATCTTTCAGATTTGTGGTATAATCTTTTTCGGTTTTGAAACCACGGCCGTTCTTTGTAAACTGAACCGGAGGCGTATTCGAAAAAGCGATCAGGTTTTCCACACCGTAATCTCTTGCTTTCTTAACAAACCAGGTATAGCCAGACTGTTTGTTCCAGTCGTAGGTTCTATCAGGTGCAAGAAAGCACTCCACCCGCTTTCGAAAATCTTTTATGCCACTGCTGTCGCCCTGCTCTGCTGTCCCACCACCGATGTTGAAGCGCCATGCGGATAAGCCAATGCCTTTGAAGCTGCCATCTTCAGCCTGCGCCTTACTAAAAAGTAGCTCGGCCATTCTTTCGCGTTTTTCAAGCGGCCAGTATTTACCGATCCCTTCAGAAAACCAGCAGCCAGATGCACCGAAGTTGTCAATGGTTTGCGCCTTGTTTTTAGCGTCGATCGAGATGACCAGCGTTTTGTCCGACCGATTTTGACCGTTGGAGCCGAGGGAGAAAAGCAACAGCACGGAGAGCGACCAGGATAGATTAAGGATTTTCATCTATGGGGATTTTTTACGCCCAANNAGCAATCGTCTGTGGTAATTCACCTGTCCAAGATGATAATTTAAATGCGTGGCAAGATGGATCAGGAAGTACTCGGTGGTCATTTTGTAATCAAACACCTGCTCAGGGTATTCAGCGTGTAGTTGCGCTTCCGTAATACTGGGAAGTACAGCATCAATCATTTGAATTGTACCATCTAATGCATTAAGCAAGGCTACCCTGGGGACATCCTTCAGGGAGAACTCCTCAGGTCTGTTCCGAACATAGCCTGTACCCCCAAGAACAGCACCAATATAGGTGTTGAGGTTTCCAATTAAATGTAGACAAAGGTTGCCTGCGGCGTTGGAGATGTTTTTATCTACACGCCACAAGTTTTCTTCGTGATTGTACAGGCTGAGTTCCGCTTTAAGTTTTAGAAGATCCCGCTTGAATATCACCGTCAAAGTATCAGTAAGCATCGCCATAATCCTGGTAAATTAACAATTGTAAAATCCTATTCAAACCCAAGGACCGGATGCGGCTGATAAAGTTCTTCAAGTCTTTGGATATCCGCTGCAGATAAATCAACCGATAGTGCTGCTACAGCATCTTCCAGGTGCCCAGGCTTGCTTGCCCCAATGATCGGCGCCGTTACGGCAGACTTGCTCAGCAACCAGGCCAATGCAACCTGTGCATTTGGCAGGCCCTTTTCTTCAGCTACTTCAGTCAACCTTTCTACAATTGCAAAATCCGCATCCGCACCGTATAGTTTTTTACCGAAAACATCTGTCTTCGCACGTTCCGTTTCGTTCCGCTCCTTAGTTCTTTTACCGGTTAACAGTCCGCGGGCCAAGGGCGACCATGGAATTACGGCAAGCTTCTGATCTTCGCAGAAAGGGATCATCTCGCGTTCCTCTTCACGGTAAACCAGGTTATAATGCGGCTGCATGGATACAAACTTGGTCCAGCCATTCCGTTCTGCGGTATATTGTGCCTGAGCGAATTGCCAGCTGTACATGGAAGAAGCGCCGATGTACCGTGCTTTACCTGCTTTTACCACATCATGCAGCGCTTCCATGGTTTCCTCAATTGGTGTTTCGTAATCCCAACGATGGATCTGATAAAGATCTACATAATCGGTGCCCAGCCTTTTCAAACTGGCATCAATTGCGCTCATGATGTGCTTACGGGAAAGTCCCTGGTCATTCGGACCAGGCCCCATCTGATTAAAGACCTTAGTGGCGAGCACCACCTCATCCCTTTTCGCGAAATCCTTAAGTGCGCGACCCACAACTTCTTCACTCGCCCCGGCAGAGTAAACATCGGCAGTGTCAAAGAAGTTGATACCAAGTTTGAGGGCCTTCTGGATAAAGGGGCGACTCTGCTCTTCATTCAGAGCCCATGGCCACCGTTCGGTAGGCTTGCCATAAGTCATGGTGCCGAGGCAAAGTCGAGACACCTTCATTCCTGTACTTCCAAATCTTACATATTCCATAGCTCCTGTTGTTAGTTCTTAATGTTTGTTAAACTTAACACCACCAGCGCCCATCCGTTTGTAAAATCTGCGTAAGCTTAGCAGGGGCAGGAAATCTTGTATCAGGTTTGCTTAGGTTTTTCTTTCATGCTGCTCCTGATCTTTTCGCGATGCTGCTCAGCCCAGGTACTTAATTCATACAGCACCTTACGAAGTGTTGCACTGTGTTCGGTCTCCTCATAAATGATCGTGACTGGCGTGGTTGCATATACCTTGCGTTCTACGAATTCATTAAGTTCCAGATTCTTCAATTCGTTCGCCAGGATCTTTGGGGAGATTCCTTTTAGATCATGCTGGATTTCATTAAAGCGCTTGGGTCCGTCGATCAGGCTAAGGATCAGGGGAAGTTTCCACTTTCCACCAAGGACATACAGTGCATCAAGTACGTTTTTCATAGAGCCCGCACATTCTTCCTTACCCAAAACCAGCTCGCAATCTTTAATCATCGATTCCATACCCAAAGCTACGTACTTTCCTATAAGTAAGCGCTTTCCTTTAGGTAAGTACTATCCTTTTAATACCTGGCCCGGATACCTTTGGTGCATAGAACTTTTTTAAAAACTCAAAATTTAATAATCATGAAACGTCTCCTTCATTTAATCTCAAGCATTCAGGGTCAGTCATCTTACAGCCTTAAACTAGGCCAGGCAGTTGTCGAGAAGATCATGGCGAAGTATCCAGGAAGCAGCGTCGAAGAGGTAAACCTCAACGAATTAGACCTGCCCCATTTGAACCCGAGAATTCTGCAGTCTATGTTTACCCCTGGTGAGCAATTAACTGCGGAAGACAGGGAATCGCTTCGGTACTCGGATGAGGCAGTCAGTCAGCTAATGGCGGCAGACATCATCGTGATCGGTAAGCCACTCTATAACTTCACGATCCATACGGCACTAAAAGCCTGGTTAGATCTTATTACAAGGGCGGGCATTACCTTCAGTTACAACGAACACGGTCCAATAGGTTTAGTGGAAGGCAAGCAGGTTTATGTGGCGATGTCTTCTGGAGGTGTCTATTCTGAGGGACCGGGTCAGCAGAACGACTTCGTAGCACCTTATCTGAAGTCCTTTCTTGGCTTTCTAGGTATGACTGAGCTTAAAGTCTTCCGTGCAGAAGGCGTTAAGATTCCAGGCATCAAGGAGCATGCGTTGGAAAAAGGCATTGAGAGCATAAGCATTGACTAAGTTCGTCGCAATCCGCCGGTTCAAAGCAGGCCGAGCCTGTCCGGGATTGAAACAGGCAGGGTTGTTGGTGTGCATAATAAATCATTAGATTTGTTTTAGAATGAAGAAAATAGGATTCTTATCATTTGGACATTGGTCCAACCACCCTGCTTACGCAACACGCACCGCAGCCGACACCTTGCTACAGTCTATAGACCTTGCAGTAGCTGCCGAAGAGATTGGTATAGATGGCGCCTACTTCAGGGTTCATCACTTTGCCTCGCAGCTGGCATCACCCTTCCCCTTACTATCCGCAGTCGGTGCAAAGACCAGTAAAATAGAGATTGGTACTGGTGTAATTGATATGCGGTATGAGAATCCCCTGTATATGGTGGAAGATGCGGGCGCAGCCGATCTGATCTCTGGTGGGCGCTTACAACTGGGGGTAAGTCGCGGTTCGCCCGAGCAGGTGATTGATGGCTGGCGTTATTTCGGTTATGAACCTGCAGCGGGACAAAGCGAAGCAGATATGGGCCGTGCAAAAGCACTGGAGTTTCTGGATAAACT
>DDAD01000027.1 GCA_002333205.1 Pedobacter sp. UBA2067 | reverse complement strand
ATATCTTCTTCTTTGCGCACTTCTTTGAGTTCGAAAAAGTCAAGAATGAAATCGGGAAGTAGTAAGCTTATTAAGGTGTGGTATCCGTCCTGCATGAAGTAAGAAATCTAAACTACCAAAGCTAAAAATATAAGACCTAGTCCACAACTTTTTGACTTGATCCCAAATACCTATCAATAGCTATTTCCGCGTGTTTATCTACAGGCTACTTTTATCATCACCTAAGGATATGAAAAGGTAACTACAACGCTCCAATGAACTGGTCTTCATTCAGGCTTTATAGGATAAACATCATTATTAAAAGCAGACGCGTGTTGTCTTACAGTAATCAATCTTTTAAACTGATAAACCAATTACGATGAAAAAGTATTTTTTATTGTTATTAATCACAGTGGGATTGATAACAGCATGTGACAAGGACGACGATGAGGTTGTTGAAGAATCTCAGATTTCAACACAAATTCTAGGGACCTGGATAACAATAGATAATTCCTACGAATACTTTAATGAGAGCGGAACTAAAATATATGAAGAACCGTTAGATCAGTCTGATCTAGGCGTTCTGTATACCTTTGATAACAAAGGGAATATCTTGGTTCAAAGGGGAGGCCTGGAAGAAAATGAAAACTATACCATTTCCAGCACCGATAAAAAAAACCATATCAATTTTCTAAGAAGTGATGCAAGCCTGGAGATAGTGTCGATTTCCAATTCAGAAATGGTTTTGTCGGGGGTGTATTTAGAGGATGAATATGTTGAAAATGGAGAGGCTAAGATTGCTCCTAAAGCTGTTTATACCGTCACGTTCAGAAAACAATAGATTCTAGAAGGCAAACTGAAGTATGTTGATGCTTACCAACCGCCAATTCT
Source organism: Pedobacter sp. UBA2067 (assembly GCA_002333205.1). Classification (GTDB taxonomy): domain Bacteria; phylum Bacteroidota; class Bacteroidia; order Sphingobacteriales; family Sphingobacteriaceae; genus Pedobacter. The sequence continues at coordinate 25,759 of DDAD01000027.1, read as the reverse complement.
CCGACTGCTGATTTTCTTCAAAGCCCCCGTAGACCAAAGCGCCCACATAATCAGCACAGGCTGAAAAAACAACCTTCCCAAACGTTTCCCATCCGTGTCTAATCCAAACGCATCCTTGTGCCCGGTATACTGCGCAATGTTTCCTGGAAAGACCATTATATAGAAAACTGCAAGAAACAACCCTGTATTTACCCGTTGCTTTTTCCAAAAAATCAGTGCTAAACCCAAAGCAATTTCAACAAATCCTGAGGAAACAACCGTGAAGTCTTTCGGAACTGGAACCCAGTCCGGTACCTGCGCCTGGAAAGCTTTTCGCTGAAAAGTTAAATGACCTATTCCCGCAAAAACCATGAATGTGCCAAGCAGAATTCTAGTGACCTTCTGTAAAGGACTGGTATGTTGCTGTCGTTGAATTTTCATAGTGTAATTTCTAGAATTAACAAACCGATTATCAGGATGTTTGCATCAGTCCCTACAGAATGTGCCATGTACACGGCCATCTTGCTATCTTTGCAGCAGCATAGCGTATGAAACATATCTTAGATAATCCCATTTGGTGGGCACTGCATGATGACTGTAAGCATCTCGGACAAGGAAGCGATCAGGTTAAAATTTTTCATCCAGAGGTTGCCCCCTTTGCTGCAGTAAGTTCGGATACGACCGAAAACTTTAAAGGCTTGTACGAGCGTCTTCAGAATGAACAGGTAGTGGTGATGTTTTCACCTAAACAGGATCTTGATCCATCTCCTTTAAAGATTATCGCCAACATACCCGGTATTCAAATGGTCTTTGAGGGGCAAGTGGAAACGTCAGAAAGCCTGTATGAAATCGTTGACCTTCGGGAAGCACAGATTCCGAAGATGCTAGAATTGACACAAATTGCTCAACCAGGTCCTTTTTCTAAGCGGACGATCGAGTTCGGTGGATATAGCGGTATATATGATGGCGAGCGCTTAGTTGCCATGGCTGGAGCCCGCCTGTGTACCGGTCATTATACGGAAATCAGCGCCGTGTGTACACATCCGGACTATGCCGGAAAAGGATTTGCCCGAAAGTTGGTGATGCACACGGTAGCCCAGATCACTGCGAAAGGACAAACGCCTTACCTGCATGTAAAATCCGATAACACCAGAGCGATTGAGCTCTACCAAAAGCTGGGGTTCGTGAAACGTTCGGATATGAACTTTTATGTACTTAGCAGATAAAATTGGCTCATCTTAACCAGACCAACATAATGGTTAAGACGAGCCAATCAATTATTGTGCTAGGGAGAAACTGATCGGAATATTATACTTCACCCTTACCTGCTTTCCGTTTTGCACACCAGGTGTCCAGCTTGGACTTGCCTTCAACACTCTGATTGCTTCCTCATCGGTTCCAGCACCCAAACTTCGCACAACTTCAATGTCTGTCAGGGTTCCATCTTTTTCAACCACAAAAGATGCGAATACTTTTCCTTGAATGTTATTCTCTGCAGCCATTGGCGGATATTTGATTGATTTACTCAGATACTTATAGAATTTGTCCATTCCGCCAGGGAAAGTAGGCGGTACCTCAAGAATTGCGATGTCATAAATCTTCGAGTCATCTGCTGCAACGGCGGCATCACGCTTCGGGCCATCACCAGCTGGTTCAACAATCACGATATCAGCGTCTGGCGATCCCGCGATGGTTTTCTGACCCGGATCTGCATGCTGCAGGTCTTTGATCTGTAGCGGTTCCACATCATTTACCAGATTATCTGCACGAACTACAGGAGGTGGAAACTTAACCTGATCTTGTCGTGCGGGAGGTGGCTCAACTGCTGGCGGTGGAGGGGTCTCCGGATTTACCGCAGGCGGGGGCGCAACCACCACTTCAATCTGCGCAGTTGTAACTTCCTCCGGTACAGGGCCTTTAATCAAACTGATAATTCTTGGACTCAGAAATAGTAGAATAAAAAATGTCCCTGCATAAAGCAGCGATTTGGAAGTGTTCGCGTCGCTTTGACGTCGCAACGCATAGGCGCCGTAACTTTTGTTTTTCTGATCGAAAATAACATCAAGCCATTCTTCTCTGTGCAGATTGATTTTGGAACCGAACATAACATTAAGGGTGAGGTAAATAGATTTATTTTAAATTGAGGATGTCTCCTTTGAAGCTTTTCCATAACGGAACAGCGAAAGAAAATAAACCATTGTGCTAAACCTCATGAGCCAGAATTGGATACAGTTTCTCCACTTGCGATCAACAACTCGATTTTTTATTTGTTAATTAGTCATAATCACCTACTGATATTATCATTCCGTATGTCCTATTTTTCCAAAGCTATACCCGACGTCCTCTCCGAACTTCATGTTGATCCAGATACCGGCCTTTCATCCGCGGAAGTAGCAAAACGCCAGGAACAGTATGGCCTGAACAAGCTCATCGGAAAAAAGCGGAAGTCCATCCTCCAGCTTTTTATTGCGCAGCTGCAGGATTGGCTCATCTACGTGCTTTTTGTAGCGGTTGTGATTACGCTTTTCATGGGCGAGTACATCGATGCCATCATCATCCTGATTGTCATTATCCTCAATGCGGTACTTGGTGTTGTGCAGGAAATTAAGGCTGGAAATGCTATTGAAGCCTTGCAGAAGATCGCTTCCCCAAAGGCGATTGTAAAAAGAGACGGCAACATAAAGGAAGTGGATTCAGAAACCCTGGTGCCCGGTGATATGCTCATCCTTGATACCGGGCGTTTCATTGCTGCCGATATACGCCTGATTGAATCCGCAAACCTGCAGGTAGAAGAATCCTCCCTCACCGGAGAGTCTGTCCCATCCAGCAAAGATGCCGATGAGCTACATGATGAGGACACTTCACTTGGCGACCGAAACAATTCTGCATTTATGTCCACCCTGGTTACCTATGGCCGTGGCGTAGGGGTTGTCACAGCGACAAGCATGCAGACGGAAGTTGGAAAAATTGCCAATATCATTGGCAATGAGCAACAATCCAAAACACCACTGGAAGAGCGGTTAGATAAGCTAGGCAAGACTTTGGGATTGTTGGCCATTGGTATTTGTGTGTTTATATTCATAGTAGCATGGTTCCAGGGCCGTGAGTTACTGGAAATGTTCCTAACCTCGGTATCCCTCGCTGTTGCTTCCATACCTGAAGGTCTCGCTGCCATTGTAGCAGTTGTGCTTTCCATTGGTGTAACCAAGATGTCTAAACGTAATGCCATCATCCGGCAATTGCCGGCAGTGGAGACCCTGGGTTCCGTGAATGTGATTTGCTCTGATAAAACGGGAACCCTCACGCAAAACAAGATGACCGTCACCAAGAGTTACACACTCGAGGGTGAACAAGATATTGCAGGACAACAGCAAGGTACAAAGGATGCTGAACTGCTTGCCAAAGCCATGGTCCTTTGTTCGGATGCCACCTATGAAAATGATGAAGGTACGGGTGATCCGACAGAGATTGCCTTGTTGATCTATGCAGACAACTTGAACCTGGACCGGAGCGCCCTGCTGCAAGCGGGTAAACGGATTGGAGAGTTCGCGTTCGATTCCGACCGTAAACTGATGTCTACACTGATTGAATCACATGATACCTATACGGTTTATACAAAAGGGGCTATCGATAACCTGCTGGATAAATGTAGTCATGTGTTAGAGCAAGGCAGTGAAGTGCCAATGACTAAAGACCGGAAAGCAGCTTTTCTCAAAGCAGCAGATCAAATGTCTGATCAGGCCTTGCGTACCCTTGGCGCTGCTTACAAAAAGGTAAATGGACCTATACCGGAAGATCAGATGGAACAGGATCTGGTCCTGATCGGTATGGTCGGCATGATCGATCCACCAAGACCGGAGGTTATTGAGTCTGTTAAACGGGCCAAAGCGGCAGGCATCACCTGTGTAATGATCACTGGAGATCACAAGAATACAGCCTTTGCGATTGCGCGTGAACTGGGGATTGCAGACGACATCAAACAAGCTTTAACCAGTCAGGAGTTAAACGCCATGAAGGAAGAAGATTTCATCGCAAATATTGAGCAATACCATGTCTTTGCGCGGGTATCACCTGAAGATAAGGTTCGCATTGTTCGTGCGCTAAAATCCCATGGAAACATCGTCTCTATGACCGGTGACGGCGTAAATGACGCGCCATCATTGAATGCTGCGGATATTGGCGTAGCCATGGGGATCACAGGGACCGACGTTGCAAAAGGTGCCGCAGATATGATTTTAACCGACGACAATTTCTCCACCATTGTAGTTGCCATTGAGCAGGGCCGGAACATCTACAACAACATCAAAAAGTCTGTTATATTCCTGCTAACCTGTAATCTGGGAGAAGTGATCACCATGTTTGTAACGCTCAGCATCGGTTGGGAAGTGCCACTTATTGCTACGCAACTTTTGTGGATCAATCTGATTACCGATTCATTGCCTGCGGTAGCACTTGGTATGGATCCCGGAGATCCGGATGTTATGAAGGAAAAACCAAGAGCGAAAAACGAAAGCTTCTTCGCCGGTGGCAGAGGCTGGAATGTGCTGATCGGCGGAACGCTCATCGGCGCGCTCACCGTCATCGCCTTCTGGTATGGATACTATGAGCATGGTGCAAGTCCCTTCGACCATGCTGTGCGCCCGGAAGTTGTCGAATATGCCAGAACCATGGCATTTATGGTACTCGTTGCCAGTCAACTGTTTTACGCGCTTGCCATCAGGAATCATGTGAAATCAATTTTTACAATAGGTGTATTCAGTAATAAATACCTCGCCGGAGCAATTGTGCTCGGATTGGCTTTACAATTGCTGGTTATCGGTATTCCATTCATGCAGGAAGCCTTTGGATTGCAAATGCTCGACTTCAAAGGATGGGTGATGGTGATTGCACTCGGGCTTGTGCCATTATTCCTTAGTGAGGTCCTGAAAATTTTCCGTAGAAAACATCAGTCTAGTTAAAATAGAAGCTTTGTCTATCATGATTTTATCTCCAGCATTTTGAAAATACTGCTTACCGGCNNTGGAACAGGGACATGAGGTTGTGGCCTGCGTACGGGATAAACTCCGTTTCAATCACCGTTACCCAGGAACTAAACTCAAGGTCATTGAGGTTGATTTCCTGAAGGAAGATACCCTGCAGCGTATTCCGAGCGACCTTGATGTGGCTTATTATCTGATCCACTCCATGTCCACCCAATCCGCTGATTTTAGCGCGATGGAACAAACCTGTGCTGAAAACTTCAAGAGCAGTATGGAGCAGACGCGTACCAGGCAGGTTATTTACTTAAGTGGAATTGTTAATGATGCCGGGCTTTCACGTCACCTAACTTCCAGAAAGAACGTTGAGGATATTCTCGGTACTGGTACTTTCGCACTCACGACGTTGCGGGCAGGCATCATCGTAGGTTCAGGCAGTGCATCATTCGAAATTATCCGCGACCTGGTGGAGAAGCTGCCGGTAATGATCACCCCGAAATGCTTAAAGACGAGGTGTCAGCCTATTGGAATACGGAATGTTGTGGAGTTTTTATACGGTGTACTTGGCCGTGAAGAAACCTATAACAAATCGTACGATATCGGCGGAACGGATATCCTGACCTACAAACAGATGCTGTTGCGTTTCGCAAGAATCCGCGGGCTCAAACGAAGTATCTTCATAGTGCCTGTAATGACACCCCGCTTATCATCGTACTGGCTGTATTTTGTCACTTCCACCTCTTATGTGCTCGCAAAAAATCTCGTGAACAGCATGAAGGTAGAAGTAATATGCCAGCCCAACAATTTAGCGCAGCTGCTTAATATTGAGCTGTTGGATTATGAAACCTCCATCAAACTCGCTTTTGATAAGATTGAGCAAAATCAGGTTCTATCCAGCTGGAAGGATGCACAAACCAGTGATTTGTTCAAGAACAGCCTTACACATTACCTGGATGTACCCGTAAACGGGTGTTTTAAAGATATAAAGCAGAGACGAGTGGCGCAGCCAGAACTTGCACTTCAGCGCATCTGGGCGATCGGTGGAAAAGCAGGTTGGTATTATGGACGGTGGTTGTGGGAAATCCGTGGGTTTATGGACCAGATGGTTGGCGGCGTAGGTATGCGGCGGGGTAGGAGAAGTGATACCGAGATCTACGCTGGAGATTCACTGGATTTCTGGCGTGTATTGATCGCCAACAAGGCGGAGAGGCGATTGTTGCTTTATGCCGAAATGAAGCTCCCTGGTGAGGCATGGCTCGAATTTAAGATAGATGAAGGGAACGTGCTTACCCAGACGGCAACATTCCGCCCCCTAGGCTTGCTTGGACGGCTTTACTGGTATGCCGTACTGCCTTTTCATGGCTTTATTTTCCGCGGAATGATTACGAATATTGTTCAGCCTGCTGTTTAACGGCGAACAGCACTAAAGTTTAAGTAAAACACATCAAATACTACGCAGAAATATTTAACTTCGTCTATCATTAAGCCGCCAATGCTTCTCGGACGACTGACTTATCGCTCAATATCTTTTCTGTTTGTATTTGTACTGCTTTCCTTCCGTGCTGCACTTGCAAATGCTCCCGCTATAGAAGCAAAGGCTGGGACGCTCGACCTCCGCAATCAAACCATTTCTGAAAACATCACCTTAAATGGTGAATGGCTGTTCTACTGGAACGAACTGTTAGACTGTACTGATCAGGTAACTAAACCTGGGCTTGTTGTTCCTGTTCCCAAAATCTGGAACAGTTATAACATCGACGGAAAAACGTATCCCTCCTTCGGCTATGCTACCTACAAGCTAACCGTGCTACTGCCAGAAAAGTCCGGGTTGCTGCGGATAAGTATGCCAGAGGTTTATACTTCATATAAATTAATCATTAATGGCGCTGTCGTTGCCCATAATGGCAAGGTGGGCAGATCTGCTGCAGAAGCAGCTCCAGAGTGGATCAATAAGGATGTAGATCTTCCGATGGATATTGATACGCTGAACATCCTGTTGCAGATTTCCAACTTTAGTCACGATAAAGGCGGCATTAAAAAACCAATCTTTCTAGGACCCAAAGAATTCGCTAAGTTGGACCGGAAACGGACGGAAGCTTTTGATCTGTTGCTTACCGGCTGTGTCCTTATGGGAGGGCTATTTTTCCTTGGATTATACCTCTTTGGAAACCGGGACAAAGCGATCCTTTTGTTTGCTTTATTCGCCATGATTTACAGTTATCGTATGATTGGCGCTGACAATTACGTGCTGCATAGCCTATTCCCGGGCATAAACTGGAACATCGCTGTTCGTATTGAGTACATTACTTTGTTCTCTGCGATCGGTGCTTTCGGACTGTACAGTCGTTATTTGTTCCCGGAAGACATTAACCGTTATGTTGTGTACGCGATTTGCGCCATTTGTTTCAGCTTTGCTGCCGTGGCAGTGGTTTTTCCACCTGTCGTATTCAGCAGTTTGATTAATCCCTTTCTGGTGGTTACGGTATTTTGCCTCCTGTATGTGCCATACCTGTACATCAGGGCTTGTATTAAGAACCGGCCAGGGTCGCGGTATGCACTTGCAAGTGCATTTGCACTGATGTCGGTTTTTACAATCTCGTTGCTCCAATACTGGGGTTTAATCCCACAGCTTCAGCTCATCAGCTTTGTGGGTTATATCAGTTTCTTCTTCTTGCAATCGCTGGTTTTATCTCACCGGGTGTCTTTTGTACTTAAACAGGCAGGTGAACAAGCGGCAGAAGGCCTTGTCGCTAAATCGGAGTTCTTAAGCACCATGAGCCATGAGATCCGCACACCGCTTAATTCGGTTATTGGCATGAGTCACCTGATGCTGAAAAATGATCCCCGGCCAGATCAGCGCAGCCTATTGGATGTAATTATATTTTCCGCAAATAACCTTCTGAACGTCGTTAATGATATTCTCGACTATAGCAAGATTGAAGCTGGTAAAATCACCTTTGAAGAGATTGAGATGGACATTCCTGCACTGGCTGGCAATTTGGTAACAAGTCTCAATAGTGCTGCAGAAGACAAAGGAATATCACTTACGCTGCACATTGACGAGTCGTTGAAATACCGGGTAATCGGTGATCCGACCCGGCTATTTCAGGTGATCACCAATCTGGTACATAATGCAATAAAGTTTACTGCAGAAGGTGGTGTTTCGTTGCACATCAATGTGACGGACTTTGATGACGAAAATGTAACCTTACTGGTTCAGGTTAAAGATACCGGAATTGGCATTTTTCCTGAAAATCAAGCCCGCATCTTTGAACGCTTTACGCAGGCTGACTCCTCGACCGTAAGAGGATTTGGTGGCACGGGTCTAGGCCTTGCAATTACCAAGCGCATACTGGAATTACGTAACTCCACGCTACAGGTTAAGAGTGANNCTGGCAAGGGATCAAACTTCTTCTTTTTTCATACTTTCAAAAGAACTCATACACCGCTCAAGGCTAAAAAAACAGAAGATCTGAAAGTCAGCGATAATAAGCCCTTCTCCGGGTTGCCGATCCTATTGGTGGAAGACAATCCAATGAATGTGATGGTAGCAGAGTCGTTTCTGAAACGTTGGGGCGCCTTGGTAGATGTCGCTGTAGATGGCGCAGATGCATTGGACAAAGTGGATATTCTGAAGCACAAGCTGATACTGATGGATCTGCATATGCCAGTGATGGATGGCTATACCTCTTCGATCAAAATGAGGGACCGCGGAATCAAAATTCCAATTGTTGCGCTAACAGCAACCCTACCTTCGGAAATTGAAACCAAACTGGCGGAAACAGGGATAGATGATATCCTTGTAAAGCCTTTCCTGCCTGATGAGTTGTTCCGGAAAGTATATCATCATATCGAAAAGCAGCTTTAGTTCACATTCTAGTATCCAGAAGTAAACAGGCTGGTATCTGTGTGAGGCTAAATGCGCGATATTTTTATCTTTGAAGAATAAGTCTCCCAGCTGATGATGAAACGCCGATTGTTCCTGTTTTTTGTTCTGATTACGCATATCACAAACCTTCATGCACAAACCACTCCATTTGATAAACCCAAAAGGGGCTTTGTGAGTCTGGAGCCAGCGCCCAACTGGTCTCATGCACTACTAAGTGGTAACGGTACACTGGCGGCCCTGGTCATCGGCCAGCCACATACAGAAACGCTCATATTCAGCCAGTCAGATCTGTATATTCCATTAAACGAACCTAAAACGCCTATAAACCAAGCCAGTCGCCTGGAAGAAATCCGCAAGCTGCTTCTGGATGGCAAAGCGGAAGCAGCAACCCAAATTCCCGTTGATCAACGAAAGAAGGAAGGCTTTAACATTGGCCGTGATCCATACATCCCTGCATTCGACATGCATGTGAACCAACAGCCATCCAACCTAAAAAACTACCAACGCAGTGTAAACTTTGAAACTGGAGAAGCCATTGTAAACTGGACAGATGAAACTGGCACATTTGAACGCAAAGTGTTTGTCTCCAGAGCAGATAGCGTGATTGTTGTTTCCATTAAAGGCGATGCCAGGATCAGCACCAGCCTGGACTTTGCCCAACGTGCTATTGAAACAAAACAGGCAGATTTCGTTAAAAGTGGAATTGCTGAAGCAGCTGCTGCTGCAGAACCTGAGTTCCTTTCTTTTCAATCTAAGTTCAAAAACCATTTTAAAGATGGCCTGCAAGGCTATGAAGGACTTGGCCGTGTAGTGTTAAAAGGAGGGAAAGCAACCGTTAATGGGAACAAACTTGAAATTACGGATGCCGAAGAGGTGTTGATCCTTATCCAGATCAAACCATCCACAAACTGGAGCCAATCTCAGCTCGCTGCTATGAAAACGCAGTTGAACAGCCTTAGTACTAGCTATTCCGAACTTAGAGACCACCATGTCTCCATTCACAATAAAATCTTTAGCCGATCGGGATTACGCCTGAATGCGGACCAGGATAGCCGCCAGCTAAACACCGAAGCCTTATTGAAATTCACAGATAAAGAAGTTCCGGCAGCCTTGATCGAGAAGGTATATGACGCCGGAAGGTATAACATCATCAGTGCGATGGGCAGCAATCCACCAAACCTGCAGGGCATCTGGTCCGGTACCTGGACGGCACCCTGGTCGGGTGATTTTACCCACAACGGAAACTTGCCAGCAGCCATTTCCAGTGTCCTTAGCAGCAACATGCCCGAATTGATGGATGCTTATTTCCGGTACATGGAAACCAGGATGCCCACCTTCCGGGAGAATGCAAAATTATTATTCGGCGCGAACGGCATCCACATACCAGCACATTCCAGCAACAATGGACTGGATACTGATTTTACAGAAACCTGGTGCCATACATACTGGACCGGGGGCGCAGGCTGGGCAGCTGATTTTTTCTACGATTATTATCAATATACCCAAAACCGCGAGTTCCTGAAAAGCCGCGCATATCCTTTCATGAAGGAAGCTGCCGCTTTCTATGAGTCATTTTTAACCCTTGGAGCGGATGGTAAGTATATCTTTAATCCCTCTTACTCGCCGGAGAACAATCCGGCGAACTCAAAATCGCATGCCGTCATCAATGCCACCATGGATGTGATGATTGCCCGTCAGCTATTAAGCAATTGCATTGCGGCTGCAAAGACACTTGCACTCGATGCACCAAAAATCAAAGTCTGGACGGAGATGTTAAGCAAAATGCCCGAATACGAGGTAGCACCCGATGGTACGCTGCGCGAGTGGCTTTGGCCTGGCTTGGAGGAGAACATGCCGCACAGACATGTATCACAGTTATATGCGCTCTACAATAAGGCAGATTCTGCCATTATCGGCAATCCGGCGTTACTGGCTGCTGTTAATAAGACCATAGACGGCAAAATGAAATTCCGGGAAGCTGAAGGTGGTGGTGAAATGGCATTCGGCCTGGTGCAGCTTGGACTCGCTGCGGCGCACATTGGCGAAGCGGAGAAAGCAAAGACCGCCGTAGACTTCCTGGCATCCCGCTACTGGTCTACCGGCATGGGCTCTTTCCACAATGTAGGTGAATTGTTTAACACCGACATCAGTGGCGGACTGCCTGCGGTGATCCTGGAAATGCTTGTTTATTCGGAACAGGACATGATTAAACTACTGCCAGCGCTGCCGAAAGCATGGTCCAGGGGGAAACTTAAAGGTGCTTTATTAAGGGGGAACATTCAACTGCAGAACCTGGAGTGGGCAGATAAACGGATTAAACTTACCCTGAAATCGGGTGTAAGGCGAACGCTGAACCTGGTATTTCCTGCGGACGTAGAAAGTATGAAGATCAACGGCTTCACCGTAAGCAATAACCGGATTAAAAACCGTAAGTTCCTGCTCAATCTTTCTCAAACCAGAGACGTCAATCTGGAAATCACCTTGAAATAAACTGGTACTCAGCTTCGCGGCAAGAAATTCTTGCGGAATATGCTTGCTTCGGGGCTGAAGTTTTTTAATTTCGTTGATCCAAATATACCGATGGGTTAGGGCAGATTATTGATGTTGCAACAANNAAACGTTCAAAAACGATCCGCGGGATAGTACCACCATTGTAGACGACTTTGTAACTGGCATTTTCGAATTGCCGGGACACAAGCTTTATCTGGAAACCCGTGGCGGTCCGAATATCTACGATAATGTAAGCCAACGCTTCGTTAGAGATGTACGTACTTACCTCAAAACTCTAAATATCTCAGCCAACGCTATCCGGGACATCATTCGGGATGATCAAGGCAACTTCTGGTTTAATGGACTTGAAGCTGGTATATTCAAGTACGATCCGGTATCTAAAACTACGCTTCATCTCAAAGGCTCCGGAAATAATGCCTATACCTTGGATAAAACACCTGTGTCTGCCATCCAGAAAGATCATCATGGAAATATTTGGGTAATTCACCGCAATAAGGTTGTGGAAATGCTGGACCGGAATACCGGAAAAGTGCAGAAGCGGATCTTCAATTTTCGGGTTGCCAAACCAACCGACTTTCAGGACTTCAGGATTCTTGTAGATCAGNNCAAATGCGCTACCTGGACAAAGGGCCCGGCGCACTGAATAATAACCTGATCGCAGGATTACTGCAGGATAATAAAGGTCTGATTTGGATCGCCACAGATCATGGTGGGGTAAACCTGCTGAACAAGCGCGATTTTAAAGTCAGGTATCTGCTTAACAAGGAAGATGACCCGAAAAGTTTAAGTCAGAACAGCATCACCAGCCTATACAAAGATCCTACAGGTATCATCTGGATCGGAACCTTCAAACGGGGATTGAGTTACTATCATGAAAAGATCCTGAAGTTCCCGCTCTACAGCCACCAGGGTGTAAACCCCAGCGGACTGGTTTATGATGATATCAACCGTTTTGTAGAGGATCAGCAAGGCAATTTATGGATTGGCACCAACGGTGGCGGTCTGTTCTACTTCAATCGTAAAACCGGACAGTTCAAACGCTTCCAGCATGACCCTGAAAATCCAAATAGCCTCAGCAATGATATCATTGTCAGCCTATTTATTGATAAAGCCGGAACACTTTGGATTGGGACCTACTTTGGGGGGCTCGATCGTTTTGAAAACGGCCGGTTTCACAACTACAAACACAATCCAGCCAATTCTTCAAGCCTTGCAGACGACCGGGTATGGGATATTCTTGAAGATCGGCAGGGCCGCTTGTGGATCGGAACACTAAGCGGAGGACTTGATCTGCTGGATCGTGAAACCGACAGATTCTCACATTATAAAGCAGGTATGCCAAACAGTGTAGGCTCTGATTTTATTTCCTGTCTCATCGAAGACCGTTCGGGAAATATCTGGATTGGAACTTCAGAAGGGGTAGATAAACTTACACCTCAAGGTAAATTTGAACACATAAAGACGGAAATTGGTAAGCAGAACAGCTTAATCAACAACATCGTTTATGACTTGATGGAAGACAGCTATGGCTTCATCTGGATTGCTACCCGGGACGGCCTGAGTCGCCTCAATCCCAAAACCATGGATTTCCTGAACTTCGACAGCCGTAATGGACTTACAGAAAAAGCAACCTTAAAGGTACTGGAGGATGCGGACCGGAACCTCTGGGTAAGTACCGCAAACGGTTTGTTCAAAATCATCGTCAAGCGGGATAAACAGCGGCGTTTTGCCTACTCCTTCCGCAAATACGACGAACACGATGGTCTACAAGGCAGTGCATTCAACGCCAATGCAGGGTATAAGACACGCAGGGGCGAATTGCTTTTTGGTGGTGCCAATGGTTTCAACTTATTCAATCCAGCAGATATTAAGACTGATAACAGCAAGCCGCTAATTGTACTTTCCGAGCTTCAGATTTCCAACAAAAGCGTAGAAATCGGTGAGCCAATTGATGGGCGCATCCCATTGAATAAGTCAATCGTCTTCACCGATACACTCGAACTGAAATATAGCCAAAATAGCATCACCTTAAGTTTTGCTGCGCTCAACTACTTCGGCCCGCAGAAGATCAAGTACAGGTACAAACTCGAAGGCTTTGATCAGCAATGGCAGGAATTGCAGGAAAACATTCGCAGAGCCACCTACACCAACCTTGACCCCGGCGAATACCTGTTCAAGGTGATGTCTACTGATGCGTCGGGAAACTGGGTGAACAACCAGGCAAGTGTTCGGGTGGTCATTAAACCTCCCATCTGGCGTACCAGCATTGCCTACATCCTGTATGTACTGGTTTTTGGTGGATCCTTACTATACCTTCGCCACCGCGGCATCAAGCGCGCCCGGGAAGAGTTCCTGATTGAACAGGAAAGGCAACAAGGTAAGCGCCTGCATGAACTGGACCTGCTTAAAATAAAATTCCTTACCAATGTGAGCCACGAGTTCCGTACCCCATTGTCTCTGATCATCACGCCGCTGGAAAAGCTGATCAAACAGGCGAATGATTCGGAGCGGCAACAGCTGCAGATGATCCAGCGAAATGGCCGCCGATTGCTCAACCTTGTAAATCAGCTGTTGGATTTCCGTAGAATGGAAGTCCATGAACTTAAGCTGCATCCTAAAACAGGTGATATCATTTCCTTTATCAAAGAACTTTGCCTGTCCTTCAGCGATGTGGCAGAGCGTAAAAGCATTTCGCTGAACTTTAAATCCGACCGCAGCAGCTTGATCACCCTGTTTGATCATGACAAGATCGAGCGAATCCTGTTCAATCTGCTCTCCAATGCTTTCAAGTTTACCCCGCATGGCGGTAAAGTGAGCGTGGAACTCAGCACAAGGTACACCCTTCAGAATAAAACCGAACTGGTGCTGAAGGTTATCGACACCGGCATTGGAATTGAAGCAGACAAGATTGACAGGATCTTCGAACGCTTCTTTCAGAATGAAGTGCCAGATTCTATTGTGAACCAGGGTAGTGGCATCGGTCTTGCCATCACCAAAGAATTTGTAAACCTCCATGGTGGGGAGATAAAGGCGGAGAGTGTTGTAAATGAGGGCAGTACATTCATTATTGCGCTGACCTTTGCTGAACAGCAGGCCGAATACAGCAGCATCATGACGCAGCAAGCCATGCTGATCAGCGGTAGAAATTCAATGCCGAAGGACAAGATTGAACTGGATCCAAACAGTAAGAAACCTGTGCTGATGCTGGTAGAGGATAATGAAGACTTCCGATTTTATCTTAAAGACAACCTTAAAGAGTTTTACCAGATCGTAGAAGCTGTAAACGGTAGAGAAGGCTGGCAGAAAGTGCTTGCACTGCATCCCGATCTTATTGTGAGCGATGTGAGTATGCCTGAAATGGACGGTATAGAATTGTGTAAAAAGATCAAGTCAGATAAGCGCACGGCCCACCTGCCAGTGATCCTGTTAACTGCCCTTACAACCGATGATGAACAGCTCACCGGCCTGGAAACCGGCGCCAGTGACTACATGACCAAGCCTTTCAATTTCGAGATCCTGTTATCGAAGATCAGAAACCTGCTTGCACAGCAAGCCTTGAGTAAAAAGACGTATCAGAAGCAGGTTGAGCTCAAGCCACAAGAGACGGAGGTAGAATCGGTTAACGACAAGTTCATCCGCCAGCTATCCATGCAGATTGAAAAGCATCTTTCGGATAGCAACTATAGCGTTGATCAGCTCAGTGCCGATCTGAACATGAGTAGGGTAGGCTTGTATAAAAAGCTTGTGCCCTTAACCGGAAAATCCCCAGTTGAGGTGATCCGTTCTTATCGTCTGCAGAAGTCAAAACCATTGCTGGAATCGCAGCTCACCATTGCTGAAGTTGCCTATCAGGTAGGCTTCAGTAATCCCAAACATTTCAGTAAATACTTCAAGCAGGAATTTGGCATTCTCCCGTCCGCATATGCCCAGTCCAAACAGCAAAAAACGCCTGTGGCGTAAAATTGGGCCGGTTTGTTAACATATTGATACCATATTGTTATCATTTGTATCCCTTCTTCAAAGCGCTATAAGAATACTTTTAGGTCAATAAACCGAATGTAAACCATCATGTATTCTTATGAATAAATTTAAGGCGAAATCCTTATTGTTTATGGGCAGCTTTTNNCCAGGAGGGTAAAGACTATGTTAAAACGGCCAAGGGCATTGAGGTAACGCTCGAACACGCCCTGTCTGGCATCAAAAAGCTACGGCTTGAACCCGTAACAGACCAGATCATCCATGTTCGCGGAATCTCGGCATTAAATGAAGGCTTTCCTGAAAGTAAATCGCTTATGGCCATAAAGACCAGTGGCGATATGAAGTTCAGCGCAAGCGCAGATGCCCGGAATGTTTCCCTCATCACCGGAGCCGTAAAGGTCGAGGTTTCTAAAGAAACAGGCTTAATCACCTACCGTGATGTCAACAACAACATCTTACTTGCACAAAGTAAAATTGCAGAACCTGCTTTGCGGGCCAAGGTGTTTAACGGCGAGCCATCCTATCAGATCACCCAAATCTTCGACGCACAAGATAACGAAGCTTATTACGGCTTAGGTCAGCACCAACAAGGTATTGTGAACTACCGCGGCAGAAGGGTAGACCTTGTTCAGTACAACACCGAAATTGCAGTACCTTTCGTAATTTCTAATAAAGGTTATGGTATCCTTTGGGACAACTATTCCATTACCCGTGCAGGTGATATCCGGGACTATGAACCCCTAAGTGCCATGCGCTTGTTCTCGAAGGATAATAAAGAAGGCTGGTTAACGGCAAGTTATGCGAACAAAACAGCACCGGAGAAAGCCCTGTTTACCACTGCCGTTTCAGAATTATCAATGAACTGGTTAACAGACCAGCATAAGTTTCCTTCCGATCGCATCAAATTACAAGATGCCCTGGTTACTTATGAGGGCGCAGTATCTAGCGGTGTAAGTGGCTTATATCAATTACAGTTAAAATATGCCGGTTACATTAAAGTATGGTTCGACGGTAAGCTGGTCGCAGATTACTGGCGCCAGGCATGGAACGCAGGTTCTGCAGTTCTTGATTTAAACCTGGAGAAAGATAAAAAAACCAAGGTGAAGATCGAATGGCTCCCTGATGGTGGTGAGTCTTACATCGGCCTTGAGGTGCTACCTCCAGCGCCAGCATCACACCAGAACACTTTCGCGCTAAGCTCAGAATCTGGGGCTTCTCTGGATTACTACTTCATCCAGGGTAACAATGCCGATCAGGTGATATCAGGTTACCGCACCGTTACCGGCAAAGCCGTCCTGATGCCTAAATGGGCTATGGGTTTCTGGCAAAGTCGTGAGCGCTATAAAACACAGGACGAAATTTTATCTACTGTAAAGGAGTTCCGCAGCAGAAAAATTCCTTTGGATAACATCGTGCTGGATTGGTCATACTGGAAAGAACCGGAATGGGGAAGCCAGGAATTTGATCCCGCCCGTTTTAAAAATCCTGACCAGATGATTAAAACCATACACGATCAGAACGTCAACCTGATGATCTCCGTATGGCCAAAGTTCAACAAGGGATTCGATATTTATGATGAGTTCGATAAGAACAACTACCTGTATAAACGAAACATTGAAGACGGACGTAAAGACTGGATCGGCAAAGGTTATTCAAACACTTTTTACGATGCCTTCAATCCTAAAGGGCGCGAGGCATTATGGAGTCTGATGAATAAAAGGCTATACAGCAAAGGCATTGACGCCTGGTGGATGGATGCTACCGAACCGGATATGCACTCTAACCTACCGGTAGAGATCCGCAAGGAGTTGATNNGACATTGGTGGTTTCTCTGTAGAAAGAAGATACGAACAACCTAACGAGGAAAACCTGGAAGAATGGCGTGCATTAAACACCCGCTGGTTCCAGTTCGGTACTTTCGTACCCTTATTCCGCTCGCATGGGCAATATCCATTCCGTGAAATCTATAACATCGCACCAGAAGGACATCAGGCCTACAAGTCCATGTTGTACTACAATAAACTGCGCTACCGTCTGATGCCTTACGTGTACACGCTTGCAGGTATGAGTTACCAGAATGACTATACCATCATGCGTGGTTTGATGATGGACTTCCCGAAAGATCTAAGAGCTTCTAACCTGAACGATGCTTTTATGTTCGGACCATCATTATTGATCAATCCGGTTTACAACTATAAAGACACCAAGCGTAGCTTGTACTTGCCAGATGGTCAGGGTTGGTACGACCTGTACTCCGGTAAATACCTGAAAGGCGGGCAGCAGATCAATGCTGATGCACCTTACGAGCGTATGCCGGTATACGTAAAAGAAGGGTCGATTATTCCAACCGGACCGGAACTTCAATACACTTCAGAGAAGAAAGCAGATCCGCTAACCATCTTTGTTTATGGCGGTAAAGATGCATCCTTCACACTATACGAGGATGAAGGCACCAACTATAACTATGAAAAAGGTGCTTTTTCTANNAACTATAGCGAAGCAAACAAAACCCTGAGCATCGCAGATCGTAAGGGAAGCTTCAAAGGCATGTTAGCAAACAGAAACGTTCGCGTGGTATACATTACCCAAGGCAATGCGAAAGCACTAGATTTCGATCAGAAAACTGAAAATCTGATTAAATATTCAGGCAAGGCAACTTCCCTGAAACTGAAATAAGCTAAAGGTCAGCAGACAAGGTTAATGCCCTGTCTGCTGACCTTTTAGATTATACTGCATTAAACAACAACCAAATATAAATGAATCAATTATTTACTCAATCGTTATGAACGGAATGAAAACGAAACCCCGTATTAAAAAAGCAGGCTTCTACCTGCTATTTTTGCTCTCGTTACTTGTTCTGAATCATCCTTCATTTGCGCAACAAAGGCAAGTTAGTGGAAGGGTGACCGGAACCAGCGACGGGCAGCCGATCCCCGGTGTGGTGATCAAAGTTAAAGGCAAAACCGGCGGTGCTGCTACGGACCAGAATGGTGCATACAGCATCCAGGCACAAGTTGGAGATGTATTACAATTCAGCTCCATAGGTTTTACCACCAAAGAAGCCACCGTTGCCGCATCAGGAAACATCAATGTAAGCCTAAACGAAGACAATCAGGAACTTGAAGAAGTTGTGGTTGTAGGTTACGGCGTGCAGCAAAAGAAGCTCGTTACCGGTGCTACGGTGCAGGTAAAAGGGGAGACGCTGCAAAGACAGAGTACTACCAATGCTTTACAAGGACTTCAGGGACAAACCCCTGGTGTTCAAATCGCTTCTACTTCTGGTCAGCCAGGTGAGGCAATGAAAGTAACCATTCGTGGTCTTGGTACCATCGGTAACTCCGGACCGCTATACGTAGTTGATGGTGTACTCACCGGAGACATCACCTATCTGAATGCTGCTGATATCGAATCTATCGACGTCCTGAAAGATGCAGCTTCCGCAGCGATCTACGGTTCGCAGGCAGCGAATGGTGTGGTACTCGTAACTACACGTACCGGTAAACGCGGTCAGGCTGCTTCAATCACTTTCGATGCCTATGCTGGTGTACAGAACGTGGCCAAAAAGACAGACATGCTGAATGCAAGGGAGTANNTCCATCATGAACGAGGCCGCCATCAATGGGGGCAAGCAGCCTATATTTACCAATGATCAGATCCTGGCGTACGGTGAAGGTACCAATTGGCTAGATCAGATGTTTGTTAAAGACGCTTTAACACAAAACTATTCGCTTGGTGCTTCCGGCGCTTCTGATGTTTCCGTATTCTCCACAGCTTTTTCTTACACCAGTCAGGAAGGTATTGTAGGCGGTAAGGATCTGTCCAACTATGAGCGTTACAGCTTCAGGATTAACTCCGAGCATAACTTCTATAAAGACATCCTGAAGATTGGGCAACATTTAACTTATACCGACATCAACAACAATGGTATCGGCGTAGGCAACCAGTACAACAATGCACTGCGTGGTGCCTTCAATACCAGCCCATTCGTAAAGATGTATGATGAGAATGGAAAATTCTTTGATAACTCAAACTCCAGCTGGAACAATGGTGAAGCTAACCCTTACGCACAGATGGTTTATGGTAACCAGAACAGAAGAAACAATCAACGCCTGCTTGGTGATGTGTACCTGACTGTGGAGCCAATTAAAAACCTGAAATTCCGTACCAGTCTTGGAATGGACTATAATGCGGGTGAGAGTCGCTCTTTTGTGCCGATCTACCAGCTATCTATTTACGCTTACAACCTGACCACCCGCGCAAGCCAATCGATGAACAAAGGCAAGTCGCTGATCTGGGATAACTTGTTAAGCTATAAATTTAATGTTAAAACCGATCACGAGTTTGAAGTAATGGCTGGTAGTTCTGCTTATCGGGCAGATGGATCGAATATTTTCGGTACCAACACCAACCTGATCTTCGAAGACCTGGATCATGCCTGGTTGAGTAATGCTACTGGTAAAAATATCGCCGGTATTTCACTTGGAGGTGCGCCTTATGATGAAGACCGCAGAATGTCATACTTCGGTAGGTTGAACTATAACTACAAACAAACGTACCTTTTAAACGCGACCTTCCGTGCGGATGGTTCTTCAAGGTTCTCTTCTCAGAATCGCTGGGGCTATTTCCCTTCCATCTCTGCAGGATGGGTTGCCACCAACGAGAAGTTTATGGAAGGACAGCGCAACTGGCTTGATTTCTTCAAGCTTCGTGCGAGCTGGGGACAGGTCGGAAACCAGAACATTGCTGCTTTCCAATACCTGGCACCAATTACTTTAAGCAATACAAACTACATTTTTGGTCCTGAAGAAGGTGCATTGGTACCCGGCGCTTACCCAAGCCGTATCGCTAATCCAGGCTTAAAGTGGGAAACATCAGAGCAGAGCAATATCGGTTTTGATGCAAACATTTTAAAAGGTATGTTGAGCATTAACTTAGACTGGTATCAGNNACGGTGGTAATGTTAAAAACACTGGTGTTGAGCTTGCCCTGACGTTCAAAAACAAAGTTGGAGAATTCAACTACAGCATCGGTGTAAATGGTGCTTACAACAAAAACACCGTTGGTAACATTCCTACTGCCGATGGTATCGTTCACGGACTAGCCAACCAGCTTTTTGATAATGCACAGGAATTCTACCGTGCACAAAGTGGCTTCCCGATTGGTTACTTCTGGGGCCTTAAGACCAATGGTATCTTCCAGAATGAATCGGAAGTACAGGCTTATCAGGCAAACGGAAGACAAATCCAGCCAACTGCCGCGCCGGGAGATGTACGTTATGTTGACTTAAACGGTGACGGTACAATCGATGGTGCGGATCGCACGATGATCGGAAACCCGAACCCGAAATATACTTTCGGAATTAACCTTTCGGCCGACTATAAAGGTTTCGACTTCTCCGTTGTTGCTTCAGGCGTTGCAGGAAATGAATTGGTGCAGTCTTACCGCAATCAGGCAAATCCTTATGGTAACTACACCAGCAGAATCTTAGACAGATGGCGCGGGGAAGGTTCTTCTAATTCAACGCCACGTGTAACGGAAGATAACCGCAACTGGACCAACTTCTCAGACCTTTATATCCAATCCGGTGATTACCTGCGCATCAGCAACGTAACCGTTGGATACGATCTTGGTCGTGTGTTCAAGAAAAGCTACTTAAAGCAAGTAAGGCTATATGCATCAGCACTTAACCTGTATACCTTCACTAAATACGATGGTATGGATCCTGAGATTGGTTATGGTTCTGAAGGTTTTTCTTCAGGTGTAGACGTGGGTTACTACCCAAGACCAAGAACCTTTATGTTCGGTGCTAATTTTAGATTTTAATCAAGCAGATATTACGATTATGAAAGCTATAAAAATATGTGCAATTGCCCTGGTATTACTATCTGCAGGTGCATGCAAGAAAAGTTTTCTGGATACTGAACCGATTACCTCAGTAACAGATGAGAACTTCTATAAAACACCAAAAGATGCTTATGCCGCCCTGGTTGGCTGTTACGACGGACTACAAATTGTGTGGTCGGAAGGTGTTTCGCTTCCAGTTGCCGCTGAGGTGATGTCGGACAATACCTTCGGTGGTGGTGGTGCTTCTGACGGTTTCAATTACCAGATGATTGACGAATTTGACAAGAACCGTTCTCCTTCAGATCAGAACCTTTACGAGCGTAACTGGATCTTATACTACAAAGCGCTTTACCGCTGCAACATGCTACTAAGCAAAATGGAGCAGATCCAGTGGGGCGATGATGCGACTACACGACTGGCCTATGAGTCAGAAGCGCGTTTTCTTCGTGCATACCTGCTGTTTGATATGGTGCGTCTTTGGGGTAACATTCCACTGTTAACCGCAGCAAATGCAGAGGCGGTTCCTCAGGCAAATCCTGATGAAGTGTACAAAGTTATTGCTGAAGACCTGAAGTTTGCCAGTGACAACATGCCTGCGGTAGGTTACAATGCGCAGCCCCTTGCTCAACGTGGCCGTGCAACAAAATATGCTGCTGCATCTTTACTTGGCCGGGTTTACCTATACTATACTGGCTATTACGGTAAAGCAGATCTGGTTGGTGTGGTGAACAAGGCACAGGCACTAACCTATCTGGAAGATGTGATCAGCAGTAGCGGTCATGGACTGGTTGAAGATTTCGCAAGCCTTTGGCCAGCGGCTTCCCTGGCGAATTACGCTAAAGAAGATAACAAAGAAACCGTGTTTGCAATTAAGTATACCTATACCAGCGACTACAACGGTAACACCGATGGTAACCACTGGATGATTATGGGCGGTTTGCGTGAGCAGGCAATCTATCCTTACGGTAATGGTTGGGGTTTTGAAACCGTTAATCCAAAGTTATGGAGTGCTTATGCGGCAAACGATACCCGAAAGGTCGCTTCCATCATATCTATTGTAGATGAAAAACTTCCTTTCACCAACCAGAGTAAAGCCAGAGAGTACACCGGATACTATACCAAAAAGTATAGCCCTATGGTTAGTGAAGATGGTAAACCACTGCCGGAGAGCTATGGTAATCCAAACTTTCAGATTGCGCAATTTCAAGATTATGTATCCATCCGCTATGCAGATGTATTGCTGATGGCTGCGGAATTGGGTAGTGCAAATGCACAAACTTATTTCGATCAGGTAAGACAACGCGCGTTGAAAGACGGCTTTACACCGCTTCCGGTAAATCAGGAAAACATCATGAAAGAGCGCAGGCTGGAATTTGCATTTGAAGGTATCCGCTACTATGACCTGCTACGTCAGGGGGTAGATCGTGCGGCCCAGCAGATTGCAGAAACGACAACTGTACTCAACGGTGGTGTAAGTACCCAAAAGACGATCCAGGCAGCAAACATCATTGCTACGCAGGGATTACAGCAGATTCCATATAACCAGATTAACCTGGCTAACGGAACGCTGAAGCAAAATCCAGGTTGGTAATATTGATTATATAACACAAGACCATGAAATTACATGTTAAAATATTTGCAATGTTTATGCTGTCAATGCTATTCCTTGCATGTAAAAAAGAAGCGCATAGGCTGGAGCCAGTGCTTGATAAATCTGCCATCAACTTTAGTGTAACGCAGGATATGGCTGCAGATCCAGGTGGTAACACCGTGATCCTGCAAAACAACACGCCAGGTACCTTATCCATATGGGATTATGGAACCGGAACTTCTACCCGTAAAACGGACACCGTGAAGTTTGCGTTTGCAGGTGATTACGTGATCAAATTTTCTGCGGTAACCGGTGGATTGGTCGTAAAGATGGATTCAATAGTTGTGAAGGTTACACAAGACAACCTGAACTATGTGAACGATCCACTCTGGACCGCCTTATCCGGTGGCGTAGGTAATGAGAAGAACTGGATCCTGGATACCGATGGCATTCTCTTCTCCGGGCCTTTGTCATTCTATGGCGTGAACAATGGCTGGTTAAAAGAAGGAAGCTCATGGGCTGATGGTGCCAATGCAACGGGCTGTTATGGTGGCGACTGCTGGACCTGGGGTCCTGGTACGGCTGACATTTATCCGAGCATGATGACTGCAGGTGATTATGGTGTAATGACCTTTGGTTTAAAAGGCACAGCTTCTTTCAAAGCAGTTAAGCCGATGGAGAACAATGCAACACAGAATGGTACGTACTACCTGAATGTGGCAGCTAAAACGCTGACCATTAACAATGCTTCAATCTTGAGAGGTTACAAACCTTCGAAAAACGGTATTACCGGCGTGAGCAACTGGACCAATTACAAAGTCCTGTCTTTAGATGAGAACAGCATGCAGTTAGGGGTGATCCGTGATCGTGATGTGGATGGTGAAGGACCGGCGATGTTGGTTTATAACTTCATCACCCACGAATTTAAAGACAGCTATGTGCCGCCAGTAACCGGGCCGGATGAAGGCTTTGATCCGACGTTCAAACCAGGTGAGTTGCTATCTATGCTTACCGGTACCACATCCGGCAGGTTGTGGAAACTGGATGCTGCGGGCAATCCTGTAGATTGGATTGGCAAAGGTAAAGGTTGGACCAAATCGCACAACGACTCCAGAGACTGGGGCTGGAATGCAAGCTGGGATGCTGTAGCTGCCGATTCCTGGATCCTGTTTGATCGTGTAGGTGGTCTGAAATATACCCGCAATCAGAATGGCGTGGTAAGCACCGGTACTTTCAGCATTAACGAAGCCACCAATGAAGTTACCCTGAATGGCAACGCCTTAATTCAAAATCCGGGAAATTTCATGTCACCAGCCAAGAACACCTTTAAAGTGGTAAAAGCTTTCCCAGGAAAGGTGGAATCTAAAGGCATCTGGTTTGGAACGGACTACAATGCAGAAAAAGATGAGTGGTTTGCATTCCACTATGTACTATAATAACGGTTAAAGAAAGATCTATTGAAGAAGTCAACAACATATTTGGTTCTCCTGTTTGCCTTGTGCATCGGGGGAACCAAGACATTTGCACAGTCGCGCCAGGAACTAAATTTTAACAGCGGCTGGAAGTTCTCCCTTGGCGATCAGGCAAGCTGGTCCTCAGCGGAGTTAAACGATAAAAACTGGAGAACACTGGATTTGCCGCACGACTGGAGCATTGAAGGTAAGTTCGATAAGAATCACCCGGCTACCGTTGGTGGTGGGGCACTTCCCGGCGGAACTGGTTGGTACCGGAAGCAATTCCAGGTACCGGCAAGTGCCAAAGGCAAATACATCGCTATAGATTTTGATGGGGTGTACCGTAACAGTGAGGTGTGGATCAATGGTCACTACCTGGGTAAAAGACCCAATGGCTATGTTGCCTTTCGCTACGACCTATCCAGGTATCTGCGCTATGGTGGCATGAACACCCTTGCGGTAAAAGTCGACAATGCTAAACAACCAAATTCCCGCTGGTATAGCGGCTCTGGAATTTACAGGGACGTCAAACTGGTTACGTTGAACCCTGTTCATGTTGAACAATGGGGCAGCTATGTGACCACCCCAGCGGTGACAGACCTTGCGGCAAAGGTGCAGGTGGAACTGCGCGTTAATGCGGC
Organism: Pedobacter sp. UBA2067; assembly: GCA_002333205.1. GTDB lineage: Bacteria > Bacteroidota > Bacteroidia > Sphingobacteriales > Sphingobacteriaceae > Pedobacter. The sequence continues at coordinate 896 of DDAD01000027.1, read as the reverse complement.
GGGTAAAAAGCAGGTTGCAGAAGTCAGAACGCTGATCCTTGATGCAGCTAAAAAGGTGGTTGCCAGTACAAGTCAGAAAGTACAGCTTGGTGGAGCAGCACCTTTTAATACAAGCCTGGAACTTAAAAACCCGCAGCGCTGGTCAACGGAAAATCCTTACCTCTATACCGTCCAATCACAGATTCTGCTGAACGGTAAGGAGGTGGATCGCTATGATACTCCACTGGGTATCCGGACGTTCAGCTTTGATCAAAACAGGGGCTTCAGCCTGAATGGCAAAGAAATGAAGATCAGAGGCGTTTGTATGCACCACGACCTTGGTGCTCTCGGTGCAGCCTTCAATGTGCGCGCAGCAGAAAGACAGCTTGAAATCTTGAAATCCATGGGGGTAAACGGTCTTAGAACCTCCCATAATCCTCCTGCGAAAGCTTTATTGGAGCTTTGCGACAAAATGGGATTTATCGTCATGGATGAAGCATTCGATATGTGGGTGAAGAAAAAGAGCGACTTCGATTACCACCTGGATTGGGACAAATGGCACAAGAAAGATCTGGAAGATCAGATTCTGCGCGACCGCAATCATCCTTCAGTGATGATGTGGAGTGTTGGAAACGAGATTCCGGAACAGGGTGGGACAGGTGCCGATACCAGCGGACGGGTAATTACGCGTGAGCTTGTGGCAATCGTTAAAAACCTTGATAAAATCCGTCCGGTCACTACCGCAAATAACAACGTAGAGCCGAATAACAATCTGGTTTTATCTGGTGCGTTGGACCTGATCGGATACAACTACAATCACGAGAAATGGAAAGATTTCCATAAAACTTATCCTGGGCAAAAGTTGATTGCGTCTGAAACGACCTCTGCACTGCAAACACGAGGAAGTTATGACATGA
>DDAD01000093.1 GCA_002333205.1 Pedobacter sp. UBA2067 | reverse complement strand
ATATAAAAGAAAAGCCCCGATTAATCAATCGGGGCTTTTCTTTTATATGTTAATTTTACTAGTGACCAGGACCATTTGCATCAACACGTTTAATCTGTGCACCTAATGCACGTAAACGAATATCAATATCCTGATAGCCACGTTCTATCTGCTCAATATTATAAATTGTTGAGGTTCCCTCAGCAGACAATGCTGCAATTAATAGGGAAACACCTGCACGAATATCCGGAGAAGTCATACTGATACCTCTTAAACGGTAGGCTTTGTCAATACCGATTACGCTTGCACGGTGTGGATCACAAAGAATGATCTGTGCACCCATTTCGATCAGCTTATCCACGAAAAACAAGCGACTTTCGAACATTTTCTGGTGAATCAATACTGAACCTTTAGCCTGTGTGGCTACAACCAATACGATGCTCAACAAATCTGGTGTAAAGCCAGGCCATGGGGAATCCGCAATGGTTAACATCGAGCCATCAATAAAGGATTCAATCACATAATGATCCTGAGAAGGGATGTAGATATCATCACCTTTAACCTCGAATTTAATACCTAGCTTTCTGAAAACATCAGGAATGATACCCAATTCTGAGTAGCAAACATCTTTGATGGTGATTTCGGAACCTGTCATGGCAGCAAGGCCGATGAAAGAACCAATTTCGATCATATCCGGAAGCATACGGTGTTCAGTTCCACCAAGCTTTTCAACACCTTCAATGGTCAGCAGGTTAGATCCGATACCAGAGATTTTTGCACCCATGCGGTTAAGCATTTTACATAGCTGCTGCAGGTAAGGTTCACATGCTGCATTGTAAATGGTGGTTGTGCCCTTAGCAAGTACAGCAGTCATCACGATGTTTGCGGTACCTGTAACGGATGCCTCATCCAGAAGGATGTAGGTACCTTGTAAGTTGGTCGCATCAACGTTAAAAAACTCGTTCTTGCTGTCGTAAACAAACTTTGCGCCTAATTTTTCAAAACCAAGAAAGTGTGTATCTAAGCGGCGTCTGCCAATCTTGTCGCCACCTGGTTTCGGGATTGCCGCACGGCCAAAGCGTCCCAGAAGTGGACCTACGATCATGATGGAACCTCTTAAGCTGCCACCTTTTCGTTTAAAGGTCTCTGATGTAAAGAAATCCAGATTGATGTTCGCAGCCTGGAAGGTGTAGGTATCTTTAGAAAGACGTTCTACTTCAACGCCAAGGTCACCAAGCAATTCAATTAGCTTGTTCACGTCCTGGATATCTGGAATGTTACTAATGGTAATCTTCTGATCCGTAAGCAGTACCGCAGAAAGGATCTGCAAGGCCTCGTTTTTAGCACCCTGTGGCTGGATTTCACCCTTTAGTTTCTTACCACCGATAATTTCAAATGCATTCATGTGTTGTGTGTTGTTTTTTAGCGGTATTCTTAGAATCTAGCCTTAGGATTGTTGTTATTACGCTGCTGCGGGCGGTTATTATTATTCTGTTTACCTTTATTGTTGTTGTTGTTGTTACTTCTACCGCGGTTGTTGTTGGCTGGTCTGTTATTTGCAACGGGCTTAAATTCAACCTTGTTCAGATTGAAGTTTTCATCCAGTTTCAATTCACCACCGGACAGTTCGCGTAGATTTTTTAAAATGGTTTCGTCAGCTACGCTGTCTTTGTTCCATTGTACATACGCCATTTTCATGAAATTGGCGATGCCCTGAGCCATGCTAAGTCTACGTTCCGGATCTTCAACTGCCTTGGTTTTTTCGATCAGGTCCTCAACCGTTTTGCCGTAGTGTTTGTAGGTGATCTTCTTTTGAGGATAACCAATGTGTTTAGGTCGCACCTGTGCCTGCTCAATGGTGGGCTTTGGGTAGGGGCTGTCCACATCAATCTTGTAATCAGAGATAATGTGCAGGTGGTCCCACAGTTTATGTTTAAAATCCGCAACATCACGAAGATGTGGATTTAAAAACCCCATCAGGTCGATTACGGCCTGTGCATATTTATTGCGCTCCTCCCTGTCTGGCAGTTCGCAAATGTACTTAACCATGTTCTGTACATTCCGCCCATACTCTGCAAGGATCAGTTCGCTTCTGGTGGTGTTATAATCAAAATTCATTTTATGTGTTTATGAGCCAAGGGGAGCGTCATAGCGGCTCTTTTTAATTCAGTAAAGATATATTGTTATTTGACAATCCGCAATTTAGCAAACTTCAGTAACAGTTGTTTATTGCCCAGTCCCTGGAAAAATACCGTTGCCTTTATATCAGGAAGATTACCTTCCAGGTTAACGATTTTTCCAAATCCAAATTTCTCATGCTCAACTTCCATTCCATTTTGGAAAGCACTAGCTGCATCGGCCGTAAAACCAGGTGTAGGCACGTGCGCTTTAGGCAGGAGGGAAGTCGTTTTTGGGCGCTGTGCAGGCGTGGCACTGTTTGCCGTACTTGCACTTGCAGGCTTTGGCTTGCTAAAGGAGTCGCGTTGCTGTGACCAGCTTCTACGTTCACTCGAGAAGCTACCTTCGCTCAACGAACTTGATGATGATTTTGCAACCTCCAGTTCCAGGTACTTCGCATTGATCTCGTTGATAAACCGGCTCGGCTCACAAGTGGTGAGATTGCCCCAACGGTACCGCGAAGTTGCGTAGGTTAGTGTAAGTTTTTTCTCAGCACGAGTGATGGCCACGTAGAACAAACGACGTTCTTCTTCCAGATCACTTCGCGAGTTTAAGGACATCTGGGAAGGGAAGAGGTTTTCCTCAAGGCCCACAACAAACACGTTTTTAAACTCCAGCCCTTTTGCCGAGTGTATGGTCATTAAAGAAACCGTGTCTTTCTCTTTGTCATCCTGGCGGTCATCGTTGGTCAACAACGCTACGTCCTGCATGAAAGTCGCTAAACTACGATCTTCAATGTCCTCGCGTTCCGCGAATTCTTTGATACCGTTTAACAATTCGGAGATATTTTCATACCTGCTACGGCCTTCAATACTATCATCGGTATGCAGCTCTTTCAGAATTCCAGAGTGCTGTGCAATATACAGCACCGTTTCATATGCATCCAGCTTTTTGGCTTCAGCCATGAAACTTTTGATGAGCATGGCAAAATCGTTCAGCTGACTGGCAATCCTACCGGGAATATACTTCTGCGGATCGCAAACGACATCCCACATGGTAATATCGTGCTGATCTGCCGCAACAATAATCTTATCTACCGTAGTGTCTCCTAGTCCTCTTTTTGGATAGTTGATGACGCGTTTTATCGCTTCTTCATCGCCCGGATTGAATGTCAGGCGGAAATACGCGATTAAATCCTTGATCTCTTTACGTTGATAGAAGCTAAGCCCACCGTAAATCTTATACGGTACGTTCAGCTTTCTAAGCGCCTCCTCCATTGCTCTCGACTGTGCATTGGTACGATATAGAATTGCAAAATCCTTATGGTCGTATCCTTTAGACGTGCGTTCCTGCACAATGGCTTCCGCTACAAGCTTACCTTCCTCATTGTCGGTAAAAGCGCGCTGCACCTTTATGCGGTCACCACTCTCATTATCGGAGAATACGTTCTTTTTAAGCTGATTCTTATTGTTTGCAATGATGCTGTTTGCAACCTCTACGATATTCTGGGTAGAACGATAGTTCTGTTCCAGCTTATAAACGTTCAAATCCGGATAATCCTTTTCAAAGTTCAGGATGTTTTGGATGTTGGCACCGCGGAAACCATAAATACTTTGTGCGTCATCACCCACTACACATATATTAAGGTATGCTGCCGCTAGTTTTTTAACGATGGTATACTGCGAGAAGTTGGTATCCTGATACTCATCCACCATCAGATATTTAAACTTCTGCTGGTATTTATTGAGTACGTCTATGTGATTCTTCAACAGCACATTTGTCTTGAACAGCAAATCGTCGAAATCCATCGCACCCGCTTTAAAACAACGCTTGGTGTAGGTTTCATAAATTGTTCCGATAAGTGGACGTTTGTTTGAGCTGTCTTCAGCCTGTATTTCTGCGCTTTGCTGGTACTCCACATGGGAGATCAGGTTGTTTTTCGCTGCGGAAATCCGGTTATAAACAAAGTTAGCATTGTATAACTTATCATCCAGCTGCATTTCGCGCAGGATAGAACGGATCAAACTTTTGCTGTCGTCCGTATCATAGATGGTGAAGTTTGATGGATAGCCAATTTTCTCTGCTTCCACCCTTAAGATCTTGGCGAAAACCGAGTGGAAGGTACCCATCCAAATGTTTTTGGCCTCTGAACCGATTACCTTGATAATACGTTCCCGCATTTCCTTGGCTGCCTTGTTGGTAAAGGTCAGCACCAATATATTAAACGGATCTACACCTTTTTCAATAAGATGCGCTACCCGGTATGTAATCACCCTGGTTTTACCCGATCCTGCACCAGCAACAATCATTGCCGGGCCTTCGGTATTCTCTACTGCTGCACGCTGCTGTGGGTTTAATCCTGCTAAGTAATCCAAATGAAAAAAATTAATTCGCGAAGTTATAAATTGAGGAGGTAATTTATAGACGCTGTTTAAAACAAATCTGTTAATGACAGCCTGCTGATCCAGCTATGGAGTAGCGGAAGGAAAGCGATTCTGAATGGCTGCGTACAAATATACCAAAAAATTAGCTTTGGTATCAGCACCATGCCGTTTCATTTTGCCTTAAACTCCATTTTGATGGTAATTGATCCTGTTTTATATTTATTGGAGGTGTTAAAAGCTCCGCCATAACTATAGGCTTCATTGCTGTTTTTTCCCGTGATTTGGAAAATACCCATTGTCGCTTTCTTCAATTCACCTAATGAACTGCCAGCATTTTCTGCAATTGTTTCTGCACGGGCACGTGCATCGGCACTTGCCTTACCCAGA
>DDAD01000105.1 GCA_002333205.1 Pedobacter sp. UBA2067 | reverse complement strand
TGTATAATATTCAAGTGGCACCTGAGCCGCCTCGAGTTTTTCTACCAGCAGTTTACGTAGGCGTTTCTTTTCTTTGAACTTGAATCCAGTGCAGGGAATGCGGTGGTTCAATATGATTGTCTCTACACTGAGATCTTGATTTTCAAAGATGCAAGCGGGGCTGTCGGCCTTTATTGCAGTGAATTCTATCGGGTATTTAAGATTCGTATCAGAATGTCTAAACTGGAGGTTTAGTATTTCCAGTAGAGGCTCCGNNGTCCATTTAGGTGCATGCTAGATAGTAGTCCAATCAATCCAAAGTAATGATCGCCATGTAAGTGACTGATGAAAACATGGTCAATCTTACTTGCTTTTATTCCGTATTTGATCAATTGCTGCTGGGTACCTTCCCCGCAGTCAATTAGGTAGAACTTTTCATTACAATTGAGAAGCTGCGCCGTAGGATTTCTATTATAGACCGGGGTCGCAGAACTGCTACCTAGAATGGTTACCTCAAACTTCATTTTTTACTTCACTTCTTCGTCTAAATCCTCATCATCCTCTTGGTCGCTGGTTCCACCGCCAAGAAGATCTTTTTCGACTTCTTCCATGAAGATCAGATCTTCAGCCTCACGCAGTTTTGCAACAAAGTTCAATGACTCATCGAGGCCAGAGATTTCAATAATCTTCTCCAGCGTATCATTCACTCCAGTGATCAGGAAGTGTCCGTTTGCTTTTTTGCACAGACGGTCGCCTACGAGCAGGCAGCTCAGGTCCTGACTGTCTTCGCAATTCTTTACCATAGAAAGATCCATGATGATATTGCGATAGCCCTGCGAGTTCAGCAGTATAAATTCAGATTTTAGTAGTGGTGCATTGTCGTTGGTAAAAGTTTCCTCATTCAGCTTAACAACAACGTACTTTTCGTGTTTATCAACAATTAATGCCATTCTTTTTGTGTTTAGGTGATGTTAGATCTAGGAAATAGACTTCAGACATTCGTGAATATTTGATTGTATTCTACTGTAAATGTCTTCGGCTTCATTTTTCATGAACTTATCACCGGTTATTTGTTCGTATAATTCTATGTAACGTTCAGAAATTGACTCAATGATTTCTGGTGTCATTTCTGGTACAACCTGTCCTTCTTTCCCCTGGAAATCATTTTCAATTAGCCACTTTCTTACAAACTCCTTGGACAGTTGCTTTTGTGCAGTACCACTTTGCTGCCTTTCCTCGTATCCCTCTGCGTAGAAGTAGCGGGAAGAGTCTGGCGTGTGAATTTCATCGATCAGGTAGATCTGATCGCCTACTTTGCCGAATTCATATTTAGTATCTACAAGAATAAGTCCTCTTGAAGCAGCGATTTCAGTTCCACGCTGATAGAGCGCACGGGTAAAAGCTTCAAGCTGCTCATAATCTTTGAGCGACACAATGCCCTGTGCAAGGATGTCTTCCCTGGAAATGTCTTCATCATGCCCCACGGCGGCCTTTGTTGTAGGTGTAATAATGGGCTCAGGAAGTTTATCGTTCTCCTTCAGACCCTCAGGTAACGCTACGCCACAAACGCTGCGTTTACCAGCACTATATTCCCGCCAGGCGTGTCCGGCAAGGTATCCTCTGATTACCATTTCTACCTTGAACGGCTCGCAGATACGGCCAATAGTAACCATCTCATCCGGCACAGCCAATACCCAGTTCGGTACAATATCCTTAGTGGCTTCAAGAAACTTGGCTGCAATTTGATTCAGAACCTGGCCTTTAAATGGGATTGCTTCNNCATGGCCATATACTGGTTCGAAATGGTATAAACATCTCTAACCTTACCCTTGTAAAAGTTTGTTTGTCCTGGAAACTGGAAGTTGGTCTCTTTAATTGCCTTCATTCTGATTGGTATTCGCGTGTTGTTTATTTTGGTCGTTCAGACCGGTTATCGATTAGCACTACGTTATTGAATATCTCCGTATGCCTTAAGTATTCGTTTTACAAGTTTGTGTCTCACGACATCCTCTCCAGTAAGATAGATGATGTCAATTCCGGGGATGTCTCCAAGTATTCTTAGTGCATTGTGCAGGCCCGACATCTGCTTTTTAGGCAAGTCGATTTGGGTAACATCGCCAGTAACAATGAACTTTGCCGTTGGCCCCATCCTGGTCAAGAACATTTTTAGTTGAAGATCAGTGGAGTTTTGTGCCTCATCAAGAAGTACAAAGCAATTGTCCAGCGTTCTTCCTCGCATGAATGCTTAAGGCGCAATTTCAATGGTCCGGTTCTCCAGGTACATTCGAAGTTTATCTGCCGGAATCATATCGTCAAGCGCATCATATAGCGGACGTAAATATGGATCCACTTTTTCTTTTAGATCGCCCGGTAGGAAACCCAGACTCTCTCCTGCTTCTACAGCTGGACGTGTAAGAATAATGCGTTTAACTTCCTTATTTTTTAATGCACGAACAGCTAGTGCTACAGCCGTATAAGTTTTTCCAGTACCTGCAGGCCCAATCGCAAACAGCACGTCATTTTTCACAATGCTGTCAACCATCTTACGCTGGTTCGCGGTACGTGCCTTGATCATGAGACCACTATTGCCAAAGACAATCACCTCACCGGTGTTTGAAGGTGGTCTGTCCCCTGTCGGAGTACTGTCACTTTCCGGGGATCTACTTATCAGTAATATCGACTCAACATCTGCCGGAGTAAGCGAGCGGAAACGGTCAAGATGTGCAACAAGCTGATTAAATTTATTCTCGAAATTTTGGAGTTCACGTTCATCTCCAAGTACCTTTAAATCAGTACCCCGAGCAACGATCTTTAGCTTCGGAAAAGCAAGCTTTATAAGTTCGTAATGTTCATTATTGGTACCCCAAAATTGCGCGGGATCTACAGATTCTAATGTCAGTTTTTTTTCGTTCAAAATATTGTTTTTTAAGATAGACGTCTATACTTTGATTTAAAAATTGAATATTTGTAGGCTTTTACCACATAGGCAAGATTAAGCATAAATATTCAAATTTTAATGGCCATTATCACTTTAACAACGGATTTAGGTTCTAAAGATTTCTACCAGGCCGCCCTTAAAGGCAGTATCCTGAGCATCATGCCTACAGCCAATATTGTTGATGTGACCCATGAAGTACCTTCCTTCAACATCTCTTATGCAGCCTTTGTTTTAAAGAATGTTTATCCATATTTTCCTTAAGGAACCGTTCATTTAATAGGCATCGATTCGGTGTTTAATGAAGGTTCTAAATACGTGGCACTAAAGCACCAGGATCACTATTTTGTCGGTGCTGATAATGGCATTTTCTCCCTGCTTTTTGATCAGGAACCCGATGAAGTGGTAGAACTAAACATCATGCAAGACTTGAAATATCTGCACTTCCCCTTAGTGGATATTTTCGTCAAAGCCGCAATCCTTCTCGCCAAAGGCGGGCGTATGCGTGACATTGGTGTACCGGCAGACAGCATCGAAGAACGCATGCTTTTACACCCGGTTATTGAAAAGGATATTATCCGCGGAAGTGTGATTTACATCGACACCTTTTGTAATGTAATTACCAACATTACCAAGGACCTGTTCACCAGGGTGCAACGTAATCGTGACTTCACTTTATACTTCAGGAAAAGTGAAACCATTTCACAGCTGAGCTGGCACTATAACGAGGTACCAGAGGGCGAAAAACTATGCCTTTTTGGCATTAGCAACCATCTTGAAATCGCTATTAATAAGGGGAAAGCAAGCGGATTGTTAGGTTTGCATCTTAATGACATTGTAAGGGTAGAATTTCACTAGAAATATTCATAAGGCATAAAGTTTGTATTATACCAGGTATGATTAAAAACATGCTTTTCATGTGCCTGCTTTGCCTTGCGTTTTCCAGTCAGGCACAGGTAGACACCAACTCTTATCAAACACAGCGCTTTAAGATCAATGAACTATTAAAAGAACGCAGTGCACGGTTCGGCCAGTACGACCAAAGTCTCAATCAACGTACCGGTATCTTTGGCTTTCAAACCAAGAAAGACATCAAAAACTCCAATGAAATCTTACGACAAATTGTACTGAATGACAACAATATCTTTAAAGAACTTAAAGTTTTACTAGAGTATAAAGATCTACAAGTTCAGCAAGTACAAAGCACTGCAAAGGCTAGTAATGAAAGGATCAGCGCCTATATGGCAGCCATTAAAAAATTACAGGATCAGAACGAAATACTTAGGAAGCAGCTTAGTGAACAGGAAAAGGAGTCGGGAAATACATCGTTTTACGTCATCCTGTTGATGGCAGCACTACTTGTTGCAGCAGGCTACATCATCTACACCAAGTCAGCACTGATCAAAAAAATAAGGANNAATAAGGAACGTATAAACGTTCCTTATTTTTTTTACCAACTATACTGAATGTTCTTAATCCATTCAAGTACGCATATTTTATTTACTGAAGTTCGCAATAATCAAGTTAGCCAACTCTGTTCCAATCCGCTCTTGCGCCTCATTAGTAGAAGCACCAATATGTGGGGTGAGAGAAATCTTAGGATGCTGTAAAATTGCTGCTTGAGGTGTTGGCTCATTGTCAAACACATCTAACCCGGCGAAACTCACCTGACCAGCGTCGAGTGCAGCGATCAAAGCGGTCTCATCAATTGTACCGCCTCTGGAGCAGTTTACGATGCCAACTCCGTGTTTCATTTTTGAAAACTCTGCCTCACCNNCGATTAGCGTCCTGAAGAAATCTTACGCCTGTAAACAAATGTGCGAATACCAACTCCGCAACCGACAAAGATGAAGCAGCAGGTGTATTTACCACGGTCACACCTTTGCTACGGGCATATTCAACATCTATATTGTCCATGCCAACACCACCCCTACCAATCAGCTTCAGATTTGGACATGCATCTATTACATCCCTTCTTACCTTAGTTGCACTTCTAACGGTTATCGCATCATACTTCTGAAGTGCTTCAATTAATTTGTCCTGAGGAACGGTTTCTGTATCTACAACGTATCCGGCTTGTTCCAATAAAGCTTTACCGGTGGGATCGATCCCATCATTAGCAAGTATTCTGATCATTATTATTGATTTGGGTGTTTCTCTGCAAAAGTTTGCATCAAGTCTATTAAGTGATGTACACTGGTAATTGGCAATGCATTGTAAATTGAAGCGCGGAATCCACCTACACTTCGGTGTCCTTTCAAACCTTCAACCCCATTTTCCTCTACAAACTTCAGGAATGGCTTTTCGAGGTCTNNTTCATTACAAAACAAACGTTCATTCTGGAACGATCTTCAACAGCGCAAGTTCCTTTGAACAGCGGGTTGCGATCAATTTCTGTATATAATGCTTGTGCTTTGGCGATATTCTCTTTTTCGATCTCTGCAACACCCCCTTTTGATTTTAACCATCTTAGGTTCAACATCGCAACATAAATCGAAAATACAGGAGGCGTATTGTAAAGAGATCCGCCATCAATATGAACCTTATAATCCAACATGGAAGGGATCTTGCGTCCGCTCTTACCCAGCAACTCGTCTTTAACTACGACAACTGTTAAGCCCGCAGGCCCGATATTTTTTTGTGCACCAGCATAGATCAAGCCGAATTTGGAAACATCAATCTGGCGACTCATGATATCTGAAGACATGTCACAAACAATTGGAACATTGGTTTCCGGGAAATTGAAAATTTCGGTTCCATAAATGGTGTTGTTAGAAGTACAATGGAAATATGCGCTGTCCGATGGAATCTCAAAATCTTTCGGCACAAACGTGTAGTTCTCCGGCTTAGATGTGGCTACTACGTTTGCTTTACCAAATGCAGCAACTTCCTTAATTGCTTTCGACGCCCATACGCCTGAATCCAGGTAGCTGGCAGTTTGTCCCTCTGGCAGCAGATTCATGGGCACCATTGCAAATTGTAAACTTGCACCGCCTTGTAAAAACAACACGGAATAACCTTCAGGCACATTCAATAACTCTTTCACCAAACGACGTGCCTCTTCAATCACTCCNNCAAGAACCGCTTGCGATGCTTGTTTAAACACTTCCTGTGGTAAGATGCAGGGGCCTGCGCCAAAATTATGTCTCATTATGTATATCGGTTTGTATGGATGTAAATATAGTATTTTAGTAGACTATCAATTGGAGAATTAAAGATTAACCGTTCCGGTAGAAACATTTTTAAGATCGTAGATCATCTTGGACGGTGATTCAGCGGCGAATACAGCACTGCCGGCAACGAATGCTGTGGCACCCGCTTCAACCAATAGGCCGATGTTCTGAAGCCCTACGCCTCCATCAACTTCAATGATGAGGTCAGGATGAATGGTCATTGCCATTGCTTTGAGTGCGCTTATCTTCTTGTAAGTATTTTGGATGAAACGTTGTCCTCCAAATCCCGGATTAACTGACATGATCAGCACGAGATCAAGATCCACGAGAATGTCCGTAAGTACTGAAACAGGTGTATGTGGGTTAATCGCTACGCCGGCTTTGCAGCCTGCAGCTTTAATAGCCTGCACTGTACGATGTAAATGCACACACGCTTCATAATGAACCGTTATAATATCGGCACCGGCCTGAGCAAACCGCTCAATGTAAGCATCCGGGTTAACGATCATCAAATGTNNCATCCACATGAATCCAGTCGGCTACACTTTCATTGATCATTTCCGTATCCCGTTGTAAGTTGGCGAAATCTGCTGTTAAAATGGATGGGGCTATGAGGTGTTTCATGGCAGTAAATATAAATAAATAAACTTTTTGGATAACAAAAAACCCCGCAATTGCGGGGTTTCGTATGTCAGATGAATAACATGTTCTAAGAACTTACTTCTTCTCTGTAGCCTCTGGCTTAGGTGGGCGTGGCATTAATGCTTTCTTCGAAAGTTTCATTTTACCTTGCTTATCAACATCAAGCAACTTAACAGTAACCTTATCACCTTCTTTAAGAAGGCCATCCATAGTTTCTAAACGCTCCCAGGCAATTTCAGAAATATGTAACAAACCGTCTTTACCTGGCATAATCTCAACGAATGCACCAAATGGCATAATTGACTTCACTTTACCTTCGTAAGTTGCGCCAATTTCCGGTTTAGCAGCAATCGCATTGATACGACCAACAGCAGCATCAATTGCAGCTTTGTTATCCGCGAAGATCTCCACGATACCTTTGTTACCAACCTCTTCAATTGAAATTGAAGCGCCGGTTTCACGTTGCATTTCCTGAATGATCTTACCACCTGGCCCGATTACCGCACCAATAAATTCTTTATCAATGGTAAGCGAAACAATACCAGGAGCATGTGCTTTATAATCCTCACGTGGCTCAGCAATCGTTTTCTTCATCTCATTTAAGATGTGTAAACGCGCTTCTTTAGCTTGGTTTAATGCGTTAGTTAATACTTCCCATTTCAAACCATTGATCTTCAAGTCCATTTGACAAGCAACTATACCTTTTTCGGTACCAGTTACCTTGAAGTCCATATCGCCTAAGTGATCTTCATCACCAAGAATGTCTGAAATGATAGCATATTTACCAGTTTTCTCATCGGTAATCAAGCCCATCGCAATACCAGAAACTGGTGCTTTGATCTTAATACCAGCATCCATAAGTGCCAATGTACCAGCACAAACAGTAGCCATAGATGAAGAACCGTTTGACTCAAGAATATCAGAAACAATACGGATGGTANNCTTTTTCAACGAGCGCATTGCCAGGTTACCGTGACCAATCTCACGACGACCAGCACCTCTGTTCGGGCGAACCTCACCAGTTGAGAAACCAGGGAAATTATAGTGCAATAAGAATTTGTTGTAACCATTAACAAATGCACCATCAATCATTTGCTCATCATCTTTAGAACCTAAAGTAACGGTGGTTAATGATTGTGTTTCACCACGGGTGAATACTGCTGATCCGTGTGCTGCAGGCAAGTAACCTACTTCACTCCAGATCGGACGTACGGTACGTACATCACGACCATCTAAACGAATTCCTTCGTCAAGAACAAGGTTACGGATCGCGTCATATTGTACATCGTGGAAATATTTCTTTGCAAGGAAGCCAGTAACATCATCGATGTTTTCGCCCAAAGTAGCAATGAAGTCCATAAGGATCTCACCGAACTTGTCGCCACGCTCGTGTTTAGACGTTCCGCTTTTTGCAATAGCATATACCTTATCATAAGTTGCAGCATAAACCTGCTCTTTAAGCTCAGGATTGCTCTCTTCATGAGAATAGGTACGTTTAACAGTTTTACCAACTGCTTCAGTAAGTTCTTTCTGAACCTTAACCTGAATAACAATTGCTTTGTGTGCAAATTCANNACCATTTCAGCTTCAGAAATCTCGTTTGCTTCACCTTCAACCATTACGATATCGTTTTCAGTACCTGCAACAAGGAACTCCATTGTTGCACGCTCAAGATCACTTAAGTAAGGGTTAATCACCAATTGACCATCGATCTTCGCAACACGAACCTCTGAGATCGGTCCGTTGAAAGGAATATCAGACACTGCAATGGCAGCAGAAGCCGCTAAACCAGCAAGACAGTCAGGTGTAATATTTTTATCCGCAGAGATTAGTGAAATCATTACCTGCGTATCAGAGTGATAATCTTCAGGGAACATCGGACGCAATGCACGGTCAACCAGACGTGAGATTAACACCTCATAATCAGACAACCTTGCCTCACGGCGTAAAAATCCTCCTGGAATACGTCCAGCAGCAGCATATTTTTCTTGGTAATCAACAGATAATGGTAAGAAATCGACGCCAGCTTTTGCACCTACGGTAGAAACTACAGTGGCAAGCAACATCGTGTCGCCCATTTTTACAACAACAGCTCCGTCAGCTTGCTTAGCTAACTTGCCTGTTTCAATTTCGATTGTTCTTCCATCGCCCAGATCGAACGATTTTGTTATTACATTCATTTAAAAAGTGTTGTGGTGTGTTTCCTCTTTCATTCACACCGGATTTATGTATGGTATTTTGTTTTTCAAATTAAAAAAGCCATCCCAGAAGAATGGCTTTTCTTGATATAAATACTACTACTTGATGATATCTCTCAGCCCTAAAGCTTTGATAATAGCACGGTAGCGAGCAATATCTTTTTTAAACAGATAAGCCAAAATTCCGCGGCGTTTACCTACTAGTTTTTGCAATGACAATTGCGTAGAATAATCTTTACGATTTTTCCTCAAGTGTTCTGTCAAATGCGCAATACGGTAAGTGAATAATGCTACTTGACCTTCAGCAGAACCAGTGTTGGTTTCTACTTCGCCGTGTTGTTTAAAGATGTCGGCTTTTACTTCTTTACTTAAATACATTCTTGAATGTTACTAAAGTGTTTATTTTTTAATTAATTAGGCACAAAGATACGTATGTTTTATTTATTCCAAGTACATCAGGAACTATAAATATGCATAAAAAGCGTTATTGGCATAATATTAATACAAATTTTAATTTTGCAACCATATAAACCATAAATGGAAAAGACTCAATACAGTATTTTTGAAACACNNCAGCATGTACACAACAGCAAATACTTCGATTATGTACTTGCTGCAAGGTACGAACAGATGGAAAAATTCTACAAGATGCCAATGGAGGATTTTCTAAAAAGCGGCTTTGGCTGGGTGGTCAGAACGGCCATGGTCGACTTCAAGCGCCCATTGCTGCTTGGCGATGTACTAAAGATCAGGACCGGTATTCTAACGATCAATGAAAAAGGCTGCAGAGTTCAATTCGAAATTGAAGCCGTTCGAACGGGTAAGATTGCATCAGACGGGTACTTCGACTACGTTCTGATTGATACCAGTACCGGAAGAGGCTGTAAGGTAAGCGAAGACATGATCCTTGCTTATAGCATATAGAACAATCATCCCAGATTTTGTTAAATCCCTAACCTATGAAATATTTAATTAAATCTCTTGTGGGCGCCGCCATTGTGTCGTCCACTTTCAACGCCACAGCAAGCTTTGCGCAAACCTCAGCGCAAGCAACAGGCACAAACGACTACGAACAAATTAACCTTGTGAAGCTCAACGCCGCTGCACTTCTGCTCAAAACCTTCTCGGTACAATACGAGCGTGCGGTCAGCAGAAAAACCTCGGTAGCACTCGGTTTCCGGGCCACGCCAAAATCAGGACTTCCATTTAAATCGACCTTAGAGTCAATTGTTGATGATGAGGAAACCTGGCGAAACGTGCGCAACCTGGAATCGGGCAGCTTTGCGATTACCCCAGAGTTTCGCTATTACCTGGGCAAGCAGCAGCTCAGCGGCTTCTATTTCGCTCCTTTCGTCCGCTATTCGCATTATACTGCAGAGANNCTACTACAAACACCATTGTCGCACAGGATGTGATGCCACTCACCGGAAGCATGAACACCTATACGGCCGGTATCATGATTGGCTCGCAATGGCGATTGTCTAAGAAGTTCTATTTCGATTGGTGGATCCTGGGGCCAAACTTTGGCGCTTCAAAAGGAAAGATAGATGGTTCAAAAAACTTAAGCCCTTTCGAACAGCAAGACCTTCGTGAACAGCTTGCAGACCTGGATATCCCTCTAACGGACTACACCTATGAAGTGACAGATAATGGCGCCAAGCTAGATTTTGACGGCGGCTGGGCAGGCCTTAGAGGCGGTTTAGCAATTGGATTCAGGTTTTAACCTGAATCCAATTGTATTTATCCAATGGTTTCCTTAACCAATTTGGTGTAGAAGTCATTTAGTTTCATACCCATTGCAGCTACTTGCTGTGGGATAAAACTTGTTGCAGTTTGACCAGGTATGGTATTAATTTCAATAAAATAGAAATCCTCCTCTGCACCTGACAAAATAAAGTCGATGCGCACTACCCCACGGCAATTCAGTACCAGATAAACATTCTTAACAATTTCAGCAACCCGGTCACGTGTTACCGCACTGAGGTTTGCAGGCGTCGTTTCCTTCGCCATTCCAGGTGTGTACTTCGCTTCAAAGTCAAAAAATTCCTTACCAGTTTCTACCTCAGTAATCGGAAGTACGGTAATCTTGCCATCAAGCTTTACCACACCGACAGAAAACTCACGCCCGGAGATAAACTCTTCAATAAGTACTTGTTTATCTTCTNNCTTCTTTGAACGCTTTATCAATGGCTGCTTTTAAATCGAACTGGTTGGTCACCTTGCTCATTCCAATGCTACTACCGCCATTATTCGGTTTAATAAATAGAGGCAGCTTCAATGATGACTTGATCGACTCCAAATTATAAGGTGTATGATCAAACAACTGCACAGACTTTGCAACATTTAGTTAGTCGATAGTTTGTACAATGGCTTTTGTATAACCCTTGTTCATCGATATCGCCGATGTGAGTGCATCACAGGTTGTATATGGGATTCCCAGCATATCAAAATAGCCCTGGAGCTTTCCATCTTCACCTGGCGAACCATGAATGGCAATATATACCCCATCAAACATTACCTTCCGCCCTTTAACGGTAATTGAAAAATCATTACGATCAACTTCAATCTTCATGGAATCTGCAGGTTCATAAAACCAACCCTGCTGGGTAAGCATGATCTTGTAGACGTCGTATTTGTCTGCATCCAGATGATGCGCGATCGTTGCTGCACTCTTTACAGAGACTACCCACTCCCCGGTAGTACCTCCGGTAAGCAATGCTATGGTTTTTTTCATGGCCAAATATAAATAAGTACCCCTAAATGATTTTAATTCCTATAAAATATTTTTTTAGCCTATTTTTGACCAGTTTCCATGTACATCTACAAACAGAAATGAGCAAATTTATAGCCTATCTAAAAACTAAATCTTTCCGAAATAACCTTCTTGCAGCAGTCCTGACCGTAGCCGTGCTACTCTCGATTGCTTTTTTTAGTTTAAGGTATTATACCAAACATGGTGAGGGGCTCGATGTACCCGCGCTAAAAGGACTGTCTTTCACACAAGCAGTTACTAAACTTGANNGCGCTGGTTTACGCTACGAAGTAGACTCTGTGTATATTATGGACAAGCCACCGGGCATCGTCATTGATCAGGACCCTGATGCTGGCACCTTCGTTAAAGATAACCGTACCATATACCTTACCATTAACAAGGGCTCTGCGCCCGATGTCAAGTTCCCGGATATTGAGTTTAAGTCAATCCGTGAGGTTCAACCCCTTTTAGAAGGTTATGGTCTGAAAATTGGAGATACCACCTACAAAGCAGATGTTAGTCGCGATGTGGTGTTTGATGCCTCTTTTGGCGGACGTGAGATTAAGGCTGGTGATGTCTTACCTAAAGGTTCGAGAATAGACCTGGTATTGGGTGATGGCCGCGGAAATGAAGAAGTAGAAATCCCCACGTTATTAGGGTTAACCATTGATGAAGCAAGATTTGCATTAAGAGGTTCAATGCTTTCATTGGGCACGGTAAGCTACGAAGGCGCGGTTACCGACACCGATAATGCAGTAATTATCATGCAAACCCCAGTGGTTACCGATTCGGTATCAAAAGTTAAGATTGGTACACCGGTAAATGTTGTATTGTCCAACCAGTCCTTCTAGAGACAAGTTTTAGTATGAGTAACGAGAAAAAGACACTACCTACCAAATACAAAATCATCATAGCGGCAGTTGCCGTTATCCTAATCGCTGGGGCAGTGATAGGCTTGCAGTTCTATAATACCTACTTTGCGCCGAACGTTACTGATAATGAAAAATATCTGTTTGTACGTACCGGATCAGATATGGATGCTGTGCTTAAAGAATTGGGCGATAAAAAGATCCTTAATAATATAGAATCTTTCCAGAAAGCAGCGTTGAAGATGGAATTGTACACCAGATTGAAGCCGGGGAAATATACCTTGAAAAAAGGGATGAACAACCGGAACCTGATCAATATGATCAAAGCGGGTAATCAGGAACCCGTTAGGCTAAAATTTCAGGGCTTGCGGACAAAGCAGAACTTTGCTGGATATCTTTCGACACAGCTGGAGCCAGATTCCCTCACCTTC